>NZ_JBMWDP010000020.1:0-82874 GCF_049545505.1 Stenotrophomonas sp. NPDC077421
GATCCTTGATCGGCATGCCGGCCTCCGCCTCGCGCAGGAAGCCGATGATCTGTTCTTCGGAAAAGCGCTTCTTCACGTCCAATCTCCTTGTCGTTTAGGATTGGACTCCAAACCATCGTGCTACTCAATCCCGGGGGGACGTCGGGCGGTTCGGGTGAAAATCATGGCCATTACGGCCCCTTTCTACCAGGTGGTGTACCGTGACTGAAGAGTGCTTTTCTGTGTCTCTCCGCATATGGCATCCGACGCTATCGACTGATGATGTGGTCAAGCAAATCTGCATGAAACCTGAGGTCGCTCATAGTGTGGGAGAGCAGAGGACCAGTCCTTCTGGGGAGATCCTTGAGGGGCTATATCGACGTACCTACTGCTGCTTTGAATTAACTCGCAAAGCTGCCGGTGTATTTACGGATGCTCTTCCTTCGCTCCTGCAGACCATCAAAAAGCATAAGAACTTCTTGGAAACTCTAGTGCTTGATGGAGGTCGTTCAGAGCTCTTCGTTGGCGTCTTCGCCGAGGGTGCTACCGGTTTCACGCTGGAGCCGCCCGTCATGATGGAACTCTCTGAACTTTCGTTGGAGCTGTCAGTAGATATATACAACTAACCCCAGCAATGGAATTCCGTCCAGCTGATTGATCCGCTCGCATTGCAGCTGACAGAAGTTGCGCGCGAGCGCGCGTCAAGCGCATACGCGGCGAAGGTGTGTACGTCAACCTGCTCTCCAACCGCTTCAAGCTCGCGCGCCGACGCCTGGGCTTCGACGCCCAGAACAGCCACTGGCCACGCCTGGACTGCAGCCGCTTCCAGCGCCCCTTGCCCCCGCGCGAGGATTCGCCGCAGGGATCGCTGTTCTAGCTCGGCGGCTGGACACCCGGCCGGACCTGCGCCAACAATCCGCTGTCGCCCATGAGGGGCGTTCCAGGGGAAAGGACATGAACATCGGTGCCACTACGGCGGTTACCACCGCCGTCAACGCCACCAGCCGCTACTACTATGCCGGCCAGAACCAGTTGATGTCCGAGCTGACCGACAGCACCTGGACCAACTACCTTTGGTTCGATGGCGAGCTGGTGGGCCTGGCGCGAAACGGGCAGTTGAACTTCGTCCATACCGACCACCTTGGCCGGCCGGACTTCGTGACCAACGCAGGGCGGCAGACGGTCTGGAAGGCATACAACTACGCATATGGGCGAAGTGTTCAGCAGGATGACATCGGCGGACTGAATATCGGCTTCCCCGGGCAGTACTACGATACAGAGTCGGGGCATTGGTATAACGGCTTCCGCGATTATGATGCGAGCATTGCGCGGTATGTGCAGAGTGATCCGATTGGGTTGGCTGGTGGATTGAACACCTATGCCTATGTCGGGGGGAATCCGGTTAATGCGATCGATCCGTTGGGGTTGTTTGACGTTCGCGCTTATGGATTGCCCAATGGCCGCGGCTATCAGTACACGGTGACTTTTTATTCCGCCAGGTTTGGCGAGATACAACGGACATGGGGGCCTGCTGCAGCTGGTGGTGTTAGCAGTATCGGCAAATGGATCGGCAGAGCATCCAAGTTGTTCCCTGATCCTGCAGGTGTGTCGCGCATACCAGACAAGGACAAGAGGAAGCAATGCGACAACATGGATGCGGAGGCAGAACGTATCTTCAATGAGCAGGTCAACGAGACCTACTCCTATCAAAATCAGGCAGCAATGGAGAGTTTCCTAAATGCGTTCTTCGCTGCTCATCCAGAAATGGCATCGGTTTATCGCGGCGGAACACAAGGCATCTTGGAGGATGCGCAAAGTAGAGCGCTAGGATGGGGGCAATGAACTTTCGTGCTGCGGCTCTGTGCTTAGTACCGGCGGCCGTCATTAGCGGCTTGTTCTCGATTTCGTTGCACGGGTGCGGGTGGTCGTCAAATGAGATGTTTGCGGCAGCAGTTTTTTTTGCTGTTGCAATAGGCGTCTCTATTCTGACCTTTGCACTAGCGAAAAAATGGTGGGTTGTGTTGTTTGGAGTTCTTATAGCGCCCCTTTTAGCCGCTTGGCTGTACTCACTCTTGATGCTGTTTTCTCCGGGGAACCTAAGTGCAGGCCCTTGTGTTGAGCGATCAACTTGGACTGCATTTTCAGCACTCTACTTGGCAGCAAGTAGCTCTGCGCTTTTGAATCGAAGCCTTTGGCAAAAGCGCGCTGTTGCCGCAGTAGTAGCGGTTATTGCAATTGCAGCGGCGGTGCTACTACTACGAAACGTCTTTTAAGAAGAAGCCCCGCCAAGCGCGGGGCTTCGTCGTTTAGCGGCCCGTGGTCTGCTGTTGCAGGACGGTATCGATCATCTGCATGACGAAGCGCTGCTGTGCCTTGGGCAGTCGGGTGATGCGTTCGAGCTGCTGTTGCAGCTTCGGTGCCGGCCCGCGCTTGGCGGGCGTGGCGGGTTCGCCGATCAGTTCTTCGACCGACACGCCCAGCGCCCGCGCGATGGTCGGCAGCGCCGAGACCTGGATGCGCAGTCGGCCGACCTCGTAGGCGGTGATGGAGGCTTGCCTTGTTGGTTTCACGCCCTCGAACTATCCGGGAGGCACGGTGAAGGGCGGCGGCGCCGAGTACATTGTCAAGAAGTGTTCGCACAAATTTGAGCGCATGCGTCCTTACATGTAGGGTCTGACCTATGCCTATGCCAGGGGGAAGCGGAAAACTGGCTCCCTGGGAATCTGCTACGCCAGCCAAGGACGCAACCGTGAGCGCATCGTTTTTCACTTCTCTGATTTACTTGTTTGGCTTCGTTGGCCTTGCTTCGATCGGCTTACTTCCGTTCCGGGCTTGGAAAACGTTGAGGAGCCTATCCAAAAGCAAGTCGTCTCCCATCTCAAGAGCGGCATCGTTGGTCTTCATCGCATTGATAGCAGCAGTAGCACTCTGGGCTGACGTGCAAGTCACTGCACGAATTTTCAAGTGCCTAACTGGACGTTACTGTGGTCCAACCATTGCAGGCGGCTGGATTTATCTGGCAATGCTTGGCGTGGTTTACTTTGCTTTTGAGACCGCAGTTCTTGTGGTGCAGAAGATCAGTCGAGACAAAGCAATCAATCCCGCCGCATAGATGAGGCGCACGACCACAATGGCTACTTGGTAGCAGGGCGAGCTGCCGTGGGGGGGCGCGGTGGCTAAGGGCGTTGGCCCAGCGGTGGGTTTGAGAACCGAAGTATCTGCAAAGCATGGATCAGCATTCAAGGCAACTTGCAATAATTGCGGGGCACTGGCCGTGTGGCTACCATAACCGGGGAAGCGATATGCAACTGACGTCGCCCTTTAGGTTCTCTTGTCCATACTGTCATGCGGAGGGACAAGGATTCTCGATTTTTCGATCACTCGAAAAGACACCGCGAACGTCGTGTTCGATCTGTGGCGTAGCGCTTGAGTCTAGCTTTGGCGGACTCAAGTATGTGCTTTTTCTGTTTTATACCCAGATTGTGGCCGCACCGGTAGGAATATTCCTGATAGCGGGAGCACTGACCGGGCGTTGGCTATGGGTGGGCGGGGCGTTGCTTGCCAGCATCCTGTTGGTGTGGGTTCCCCCAATGTTTCTGCACTCACGAAACGTGGCCGTGAAAACGGCTGCGGAGAGACCCCTACGATACGGGCGCAAACCACGACCGGAACAGTGAGGAAGAAGCCGCTCACTCCCTTCTGCGCGCAAAGCTACTGAAAGCGCTTCAGGCAGTTGCTGTTCTGAGTCCCAAATGCGTACATCATTGATGCAGAGCCAATGGCGTTCAAGGGCGATGGTGCCACATGCTCAACACCGGGGTTGCGTTGAGGCAACCCTCCGCGTTGAGTGCTTTCAGCGCATCCGGCCTGCGCTACCGATCTCCCACTTCCGCGTAGCGCAAGGTGGGCTTCGCAGGCGCGGGAGCGGCAGCGTCGGGCGGTGGGGTCTGCCACAGCGATGTGACGGTGAGCTGGCCGGGGATGGCTTCGATCCTTACCTGCACGCCTACGTCGAACCCCAGTGCGCGCAGCCAGGCGCCACGCAGCATGACGAAGGGAATGGGACCGACGGCATCGCGGTCCTCGGGCCCCACCTGCGGCAGTGCGCGCACGTTATGGATGCTGCGGGGCGCGTGGGGCTGCCTGCGCGAGGGGGATGCGCCTTCGGGCGGTTTGATCGGGTTGGTTGTCATGATGGCCTCCAATGCGGAAGGGCCCTCGCCGGTGAGGGCGAGGGCGTCGGGAGGTCAAAAACCGCAAAAGCCAGACGGCGGGCGTATTCCCCCATGAGGGTGTTGTATTAGCCACCCTCCCGACATGGGGCATCCAGTATTTTGGCTTTTTGGAGTTTTTGAGCTCCGTTGACCACCATGCCGAGTGGTGCAGAAGAAACGAAGTCGATTGTTTCTGTTGAACTTTCAGCTTGAGTAGGCGGCGCCTACCGTGTGTCGTCATCGGCTCGGTCCCGCCCCGCATTTCGGGCGTTTATGGGAACTGGCCCGCAGATCTCACCCGCCGCCGTACAGCTTCTCCGCGCTCTGGAACAGGATCCAGCGGGTGGCGATGAACGTGTCGCCGCCCTGCGGCCGGTTGCCGCGATGGGTGTGGGTGAACGCTGTCGGTGCGATCAGCAGGCTGCCGGTGCGCGGCGCGATCTGAACAGGAACTCGGTTTCGCCCTGCTCGACGTTGTCGTAATGGTTCGATGGCGAGCTGGTGGGCCTGGCGCGAAACGGGCAGTTGAACTTCGTCCACACCGATCACCTTGGCCGGCCGGACTTCGTGACCAACGCGGGGCGGCAGACGGTCTGGAAGGCATACAACTACGCATACGGACGCAGTGTTCAGCAGGACGATATCGGCGTACTTAACATCGGCTTCCCCGTGCAGTACTACGATGCAGGATCAGGGCTTTGGTACAACGGCTTCCGCGACTATGATGCGAGCATTGCGCGGTAGGTGCAAAGTGATCCCATTGGGTTGGCTGAGGGAATCAGCACCTATGCCTATGTGGGGGGAATCCGATCAGCTTCGTTGATCGGCTTGGATTACAAGCGACAACGGTTGATGCCTGTTGCGCTCGTTACGGAGCCGCTGCGTGTGCAGAAGTGGTTTCTGGAGGGGGAGCTGCCAACCTGGCACCGAAGGCGTTAGGCACCGGCTTTGCCGCTTGGGCATGGTGCAGGATGACTGGCTGCACTATCCCGAATGCGCAGATGTCGAAAGCGAAGCCTTCCAGAGAACAGAAGCCTGATAACTGCCCAGCCGGTAAAAAACCAGTCGATCAGTGGCCGGGCCTTAGCAGAGACGATATTCATGGAGTCAAGGCAGGGATAAATGCCGGGGCCAAAGACTGGTTTGGAATTAGTCCTGATGGAAACGTATGGATCAATGAAGATGGTGTGGGAAGTGATCAAGGACATTTTGGTGATTAACTGCTATGAGTAATTCGATCCGATACAGAATCTCGCTTCGAATTACACATCCAAGTATCGCAAGTGATGAAATAAGCGCTGAACTTGGACTCAATCCCAGGATCTCTTGCACGGCTGGCGATAAGAAGCTGACGCCAAAAGGGAAAGAGGTTCCTGGCACCAGAAAAGAAACTTTCTGGTGCTATGAGCTGCCCACAGGCGATGAGCCATTCGAACTTGTGATATCGCGCTTCAGCAAGGAATTGGCTGAAAAAAAGTCATTTTTGGATCGTCTGTCTTCCACCGGAGGGCACGTGGAGCACTTCATTGGGTGGTTCTCTCCCGAAAACTCAGGGTTCGTCTTGGAAAATGGCCTTTTGAAGCTGCTCGCGGAGCTGAAGATCACCTTGGCGTTCGACATATATAACGATCCTCAGTCAGCGTAGCCCGGATGGAGCGCCACGCAATCCGGGATTGAAATGATCGAATGGCGCGTACCATGTCTACCCGAGTACCAGGCAAGCCCTCAATCCGGAACTCTTCACGGAAGGGGGAGACAATGGGGGAGATTACGGGACTGCGGTATTGGATGCCGCAACGGCAGCTCGTTTTGGCAATCCCTACTTCTCTTATCCAGCGACACCAAGTGGGGTCATCAAAAGATCTGATCCGAGGACTGGAAACGTCAGGAACATTGACTATCCGAAGCCGGGCGATGGATGTGGATGCAAATAGCCGGGAGGACACGGTGATGCATAACGTTCACTGTCTTGGTTTCGCTGCGCTTCTCATGGGGGTTATCCCATTTGCCAGTGCTGAAAAGGGATGTGCTGGAGGAGATGGTGCGGACGCTTCTTCAGCACTTGGGGTCGCCTACGAGCACTTCGATCAGGATCTGTCGAAGACGTGGTGCAGAAGAAACGAGGTCGATTGTTTCTGTTGAACTTTGAGCTTGAGTAGGCGGCGCCTACTGCATGTCGCTATCAGCCCAAGCTGCTCCAGAAACGTGGACTGATTCGCAGATACTCATCGCCCACGGCCTTCGTACGCATGCAACGGCATGCCACGGAGGGTGATAGGCCAAGCACGCGCCATCCCGCAGCAGAACGCAGGCATTGCCGACAGTGCAGCGCGTTCTTCCGTCTCTGTATCGATGACTGACTGCACAGAAGCAGCGCGACGGCCAGTGAAGCTTCTGATGGAAGCCCATCCAACTACCGCATCAGCTCAATGCACGTCGCGGGTTTCCTTGGCTGTACGCGCACCCATGCCAGCGCAGTGCACGCCACGCATTCTTCTTCAGACACGCTGAAAATGGCTGAATTTCTGCACTATGCGCAGCGCAAGCGGAAAACTGCATGCAGCCACAGTCAACGGATGACTAGCACACCGTCCGCAACTTGACCTAGATGGAGATCACGACGGGAGCCCGATGTTGCATTGAGCCGGATGCGTCAGGGTGGATTGACGCACCGTGCGAGGGGGAGGGAAATGCCATCGTCTGGTGCGGCAGTTTCCATCAAGGCTTGAATCGAAAAAGCGCGCCGGGCGATAGACAGTCTTGTATCCATTCAACACGGAGTACGAATGAGATGAAACAGTCGAAGGTGTTTCTTGCAGGTCTGCTCAGAGTGCCGCATCGCCACGCGTAGAACAGGCGCTGCGATGCCGCGCCAACAGCGATGGCACTTGGTACTGCGAGTACGTCATCAAGTGGTGACGCCATAGGTCCATCCACACGCATCTGGCGTCCGCGGCGCTGGGTGCCCAGCGCGCGAGGAACACGTTCATGAACACAGGAACATGCCGGTACCTGCTACTCCCCCTGGTGGTGCTGCTCTGTTCCTGCAGCACCTACTCCCTGGACAACGCCGCAGAGGATGCGGCGTTCCTGCGCGGATGGGACAGGGAGTGCACACCCGCAGCAGGTGCAAAGCCGCAGGTCTGCTCGGAGACGTACTGGTCCACCACACCGCGCACCAAGCGCGAGCAGGGTGCGCCCTTCCAGCTACGCAAACCGGACTAGATCAGCGTGTACGCATCCGTTGAGATCGCACTGCTCTGGTTACGCGGCCATCCGTCCAGGCTCATCCACCTTGTTGCATCACTCGCCATAGCGACGTGCTCATGGCTGGTCCTCTCGACCATCGCCTCGACCATCTCCGAGCGTGCCGCCCACGGTCAGAGCGAGGCCATCGTGGTGATGGCAGAGCGCAAGGGCCGACCGTTGCCATTGGGCCATATCGCCACGATGGAGGCGCTGCACGGCGTGGCCGACGTTGCGTACATGACCTTCCTGCCGGTGATGTGTCGGGAGCCATCCACGATTGCCACGCTCAACGCCTGGCACATTCCAACAGACAGGCTGCGCGCGGTGCTGGGCGAGAACACCCCGGTAGATGCCATCCGCTCCTGGCAGGCAGCAGATGGAAACCTGCTGGTTGGATCGCGGCTTGCGCGAGAGTGCGGATGGACGGCCGGTGTGACCATCGAGCCGATCAACGCCTTCAACGGCAGCCGCGTGCGCGTGACGATCACCAGCGTCCTTCCGCCTGGCCTTGGCGGCAGCGGCGATCAGATCGCCTACGCGCACTACCGCTACATCGATCGCATGAGTCCGCCGCAGGACGGCGGAACCTTTCGGGTCGCGCGCGTGTATCCCCGCAAGGGCGTGAGCGCTGCCGCGCTGGCCGCCACGGTGGAGAGACCGCGTTGGCGCACGGGACCGAGCCCGTGGAGGCCACGCCGTCTGCCGAGGCCGAGAGCCTGATGGCCCGCTTCGAGAGCGTGGGCGTGCTCCTGTGGGGCGTTGCGGCCGCGATGGGCACATCCACCCTGCTCCTTTTCGCCAGCGCTTTCGCCCATGCGGCGGCCAAGCGCAGGGCATCCATCGCGGTGCTGCTCGCGCTGGGATTCAGGCACAGGCAGATCCGCTATGGGAGTGCCCTGGAGATTGCGGCCGTCGTCGTGGCAGGAACGGCCGTTGGCGCTGCCGCCGGATACGCCGTGCTGCACGCCATCGCGCCGCTTACCTCGCTCCACCTGGGGGGAACCCGCATCACCGCAGGCCCCTGTATCGCCATCGCGGCGGGAGGCGGGGTGTTGTGGTTGCTGTCGGCGCTTGCCCCCCTCCTGGCGGTAGGCGGCGTCCAGCCAACAGACATGAACGCCGCGTAGGGGACGACGCATGCGCATCCTTCATCTTCTGGCCTTGGCGGCGCGCATGCATTGGGCGAGCCCTCGCGACGTTTTGATGGCGGTCGCGGGATTCGCCCTGGCGTCGTCGGTGCTGACGCTGCTTCTGGCCATACCGTCCGGTCTGGAAAAAGCCGCGGCCTCCACCGGCAGGCCGGACGTGGCGTTGGCACTGAGTGCGGGCGCGTTCGATGAGGCGACCAGCACGCTGAGCGCGCAGCACCTTCAGCTGCTTGGCAGCCTGCCCGCTGTGGCACGCGATGAGCACGGAGCGCCGCTCATCGCGCCACACCTGATCGGGCGGACGACGATAACGGTGAACGGCCGAAACCGGCCCATCCAGGTGCGCGGTGTGGACCCCATGACCTGGAAGGTGATGGAACTCGAGGGTGAGCGCCTCGCCCGGCTGGTGACGGGCTCGCGAGGGCTTCTGATCGGATCATGGGCGGTGACTCCACCGTCGAGCCACCCCGTACGGGTGCGCGCGGGCCAATGGCACGTAGCAGGCCGTGCCGACCACGGCGGGAGCCTTTGGGACTCGGAGTATTGGGCAGATCTGTCCACGCTTCAGGCGGACTACCAGTCACCGTCGCAGTTCTCGGTCGCGTTGATCAGACTCAACGCGGCTGCCGATCTGCCGGCGCTGCGGGAGGCGGTGCGTGAGGATCCCCGTCTGAGCGGTATCAGGATAGTGCGGCAATCGGACTACTATCAGCTCCACACGCAGTGGTTGGCAGAGCTGATCCGCAGCGTGTCGCTGGTGATCGCGGCCACTCTGGGCGCTGCGGCCGCGCTGACCATCGGCAATGCACTGAGCACGTCGTTCCTGGGCCGCCGCAGGTACGCGGCAACATTGCGCGCGATGGGGTTCAGCAGCCGCACCCTTGCCCTGGCAGCGTGGATGGAAGTGCAGATCATCGGTGCGCTTACATGCTGCGCTGTTCTTCTGCTGGTGCGGGTGACGCTGGATGGCCATACCTTCGCTGCCGCAAGCGAGGGTCATCAGGTGCTCGCACAGCTGGATGTTGGCGTTGGGGCCGCGGCGGTGTCGCTGGTCTACACCCTGCTGCTGGCAACGGCGGCGTCGGTAGTGCCGATCTGGACGCTGTCTTTCGGCATCCTCGTGGACGCACTTGGCGCTGACCGATGATGGATCACGGCAGGGTGCGCCCTCACGCGCCGCCGTACAGCGTCTCCGCGCTCTGGAAGAGGATCCAGCTGGTGGCGATGAACTTGTCGCCCCCCTGCGGGCGGTTGCCGCGATGGGTGTGGGTGAATGCCGTCGGCGCGATCAGCAGGCTGCCGGTGCGCGGCGCGATCTTGCGGCCCTGGAACAGGAACTCGGTTTCGCCCTGCTCGAAGTCGTCGTTGAGATACAGCGTCCACAGCAGGTGCCGGTGGAGTGTTTCGGCGGCCGGGTCGCGCGGGTACAGCTCGCAGTGCCAATAGGGGTAGCCGCCCTCGCCCGCCGCATACCATTGCAGGTTGATGGCACCGGGGCGCAGGCAGGTGCGGGCCAGGTTGGCCAGCGTGTCGGCGTCCATCGTGGCGAAATCCTCGGCGGCCAGACGGCGCGGCTGGCCGGCGCTGTCGTGGACCTGCAACATCAGCGGCGAGATCAGGGCCTGTGGATAACGGCGTAGATAACTCATCACGCCGACAAAAACGGCTTGTTGCAGCTGCATTTCAACCTGCGCCCACGCCGGATCGCCGCTGATCCGAAGATCCTTGCTGTGCTTGAGTTCCGGGTAGATTCCGCTGCCCACTTCACCGGGCTTCAACTGCGCACTGGTTCGCATACGGGCCAGGATTGCCGCGCAGGATTCGGCGGGGATGGCGTTGTGGATTACTTCGATGAAGTCCAGCGACGGATCGGCGGTCATGGGGTCTTCCGTGGGCGCGATGCCCCGATGGTGACCGCTGCGATGGCCGATGTCACGCCGTTGCCACGTTGGTTTTCTGCTGTGCCACGGGACCGGCAATGCACCGGTCCCGGGTGACGGCTCAGCCTTGCGCGGCGTCGTGCTCGTGGTGGTAACGGGTGGCTTCGGCCACTTCGTTGCGCGAGCCGAGGAACACCGGCACGCGCTGGTGCAGCTGGTCGGGCTGGATGTCGAGGATGCGCTCGCGGCCGGTGGTGGCGGCGCCGCCGGCCTGTTCAACCAGCAGGCCCATCGGGTTGGCTTCGTACATCAGGCGCAGCTTGCCGGCCTTGGTGGGGTCCTTGCGGTCCCACGGGTAGATGAAGATGCCGCCGCGGGTCAGGATGCGGTGGACGTCGGCGACCATGCTGGCGATCCAGCGCATGTTGAAGTTCTTGCCGCGCGCGCCTTCCTTGCCCGCCAGCAGGTCCTGCACGTAGCCCTGCATCGGGGTTTCCCAATGGCGCTGGTTGGACATGTTGATGGCGAACTCCTGGGTCTCCGCCGGGATCTGCATGTCCGGCGTGGTCAGCACGAACTCGCCCTTCTCGCGGTCCAGGGTGAAGGCATGCGTGCCGTGGCCGACGGTGAGCACCATCTGCGTGCTCGGCCCGTAGATGCAGTAGCCGGCCGCGACCTGCGCGGTGCCCGGCTGCAGGAAGCTGGCATCGTCGGGCTGCTCGGTGCCCGGCGGGCAGCGCAGCACCGAGAAGATGGTGCCGACCGACACGTTGACGTCGATGTTGGAGCTGCCATCGAGGGGATCGAACAGCAGCAGGAAGTCGCCGCGCGGGTAGGTATCCGGCACCGGCTGGCAGTGGTCCATTTCCTCGGACGCGCATGCGGCGAGGTGGCCGCCCCAGGCGTTGGCTTCGAGCAGGATCTCGTTGCTGATCACGTCCAGTTTCTTCTGCGCTTCGCCCTGCACGTTGCCGGTGCCGGCTTCGCCAAGCACGCCGCCCAGGGCGCCCTTGCTGACCGCGATGGAGATGCTGGTGCAGGCGCGGGCGACGACGGCGATCAGCTGGCGCAGGTCGGCGTTGATGCGGCCGGCATGCTGCTCTTCGATCAGGTACCGGGTAAGCGACGTACGGGACATGGAATGGCTGCCACAGACATTTGGGGGCCATATTGTGGCCCGTTGGTGGCGGCATTACGAGGTTGGGAAGAACGTAAGCGGTTACATGTCGTGCCGGCCGGTGCCACCAAAAACAACGGCCGCACTGGGCGGCCGTTGTTTCATGCACGGCGGGTTGCTTCAGCCCTTGGCGACGGTCGCCACGGCTTTGGCCACGTACGCCAGGTTGCCCTGGTTCAGCGCGGCCACGCAGATGCGGCCGGTGCCGACGGCGTAGATGCCGAACTCGTCGCGCAGGCGGTCCACCTGCGGGCGGCTCAGACCGGAGTAGGAGAACATGCCGGCCTGGTCGTTGATGAAGGCGAACTCCGGCGCACCAGCGGCCACCAGGTGTTCCACCAGGCCGTGGCGCAGGGCGTGGATACGCTCGCGCATCTCGGTCAGTTCCGCTTCCCACACCTGGCGCAGTTCGACGCTGTTGAGCACGCCGGACACCAGGGCCGCGCCGTGGTTGGACGGGCTGGAGTAGATGGTGCGGATGATGCGCTTGACCTGCGACTGCACGGCCTTGGCGGCGTTGGCATCCGGTGCCACCACCGACAGCGCGCCGATGCGCTCGCCGTACAGCGAGAACGACTTGGAGTACGAGTTGGCGACCACGAAGCTGTCGATGCCGGCCTCGGCGATGATGCGCACGGCGGCGCCGTCGTCGCTGATGCCCTTGTCGAAGCCCTGGTAGGCCATGTCGATGAACGGGAACAGCTGGCGGTCCTTCAGCAGCTCGGCCACCTGCTTCCACTGCGCGACGGTGAGGTCGGCGCCGGTGGGGTTGTGGCAGCAGGCATGCAGCAGCACCACGGTGCCCGGCTGCAGCTTGGCCAGGTCGGCCAGCATGGCGTCGAAGTCCACGCCGTGGGTAGCCGGGTCGAAGTAGCTGTATTCCACGACCTCGAAGCCAGCCGCGCCGAACACCGCGCGGTGGTTTTCCCAGCTCGGGTTGCTGATGGCGATGGTGGCGTGCGGCAGCAGGCGGTGCAGCAGGTCGGCGCCGACGCGCAGCGCACCGCTGCCGCCGATGGTCTGCGAGGTGGCCACGCGGCCGGCGGCCAGCAGCGGCGAATCCTTGCCGAACACCAGTTCGCGGGTGGCCTGGTTGTAGGCGGGCAGACCATCGATGGGCAGGTAGCCGCGCGGTTTGGCCTCGGCGGCGAGCTGCTGCTCGATCTGCTTGACGGCGCGGAGCAGCGGAATGCGGCCGCTCTCGTCGTAGTAGATGCCCACACCCAGGTTGACCTTGGTTGGGCGGCTGTCGGCGTTGTACGCCTCGGTCAGGCCCAGGATCGGGTCGCCTGGGACCAGTTCCACATTTGCAAAGAAGGACACGGCGGTACTCATTCGGATGACGGAAGGGGGGAGGATGGCGCGACGCAGGTTGCGGCAGAATCAGCCAAAACCGACCCATCGTAACAAAGCCGCGCCGAGGGCGCGGCGGCCGCCGTCACGTTCGTTTCCGTACCATTGCGTGTGGCACGCCCGAATCCCGAGGACACCTACCCGCATGCGTCGTTTCACCCCGTCTGCCCGCCGGTTGGCGCTGTTTTCGGCCGCGCTGCTGCCGAACCTGGCACAGGCCCAGAACACCTCGCCGGACCCGGTCCCGGCGCAACGGTTGCCCGCGGTGCAGGTGCAGGCCGCGCGGGTGCAGCAGGTGGCCGATGTGGACCTGCCGGCGTCGATCACCACGGTGTGGATCGACGACGCGGCGGCCGGCCCGCAGGTGCAGATCGCCGATGCGCTGGGTGGTATTCCCGGCGTGGTGGCCCGCGACCGCCAGAACTACGCGCAGGACACCCAGCTGTCGATCCGCGGCTTCGGCGCGCGCTCCACCTTCGGCGTGCGCGGGGTACGGGTGCTGGTGGACGGCGTGCCGGCCACCATGCCCGATGGCCAGGGCCAGCTCTCGCACGCCAGCCTGCTGGGCGCGCAGCGGGTGGAGGTGCTGCGCGGGCCGTTCTCGGCGCTGTACGGCAACTCGTCCGGCGGCGTGGTGCAGGTGTGGAGTGCCGATGGCGCGCCCGGCGATCCCTGGCGTCTGCGCCTGGATACCGGCAGCGATGCCATTCTGAGTATCGGCGCGCAGTTGCGCGGGCAGCAGGGGCCGGTCCGCTACAACGTGGCGGCCAACCACTTCCGCACCGACGGCTGGCGCGACCACAGCCGCGCCCGCCGCGACTCGGTGAACGCCCGCCTGGGCACCGGGCTGGGCGGCGGCGAACTGGCCCTGGTGCTGAACTACCTTGATGCGCCCGACGCGCAGGACCCGCTTGGCCTGACCCGCGCCCAGGTGCGCGCGGACCCGCGCCAGGCCACGGCGGTGGCCACCCAGTACAACACCCGCAAATCGGTGCGGCAGGCGCAGGCCGGGCTGGTGTTCAGCCGCACGGCGGGCGCCCACACCTGGCGGGCGATGGGCTATGCCGGGCAGCGCAGCGTGGCGCAGTACCTGGCCATTCCGCCGGGGCCGCAGGCCAACCCGCTGCATGCGGGCGGGGTGATCGATCTGGACGGCGGCTACGGCGGCGTGGACGCGCGCTGGGCCTGGCACGGCGACTGGGCCGGACGGCCGCTGGATGTGGTGATCGGCGCCAATGCCGACCGTCAGCGCCAGAATCGGCGCGGTTACGAGAATTTCGTCGGCGATACGCTGGGCATCAAGGGCCGCCTGCGGCGCGACCAGGCCGACCGGGTGGAGAACGTGGACCAGTTCGCCCAGGCCTGGTGGCAGTGGGCGCCGCGCTGGTCGCTGCTGCTGGGCGTGCGGCACAGCACGGTGCGGTTCCGCTCCAACGACCACTACATCACCGCCGCCAACCCCGACGACAGCGGATCGCGCCGCTACGCGGCCACTACCCCGGTGGCCGGCGTGGTGTTCCGCGCCAGCGAGGCATGGCGGCTGTATGCCTCGGCCGGGCGCGGTTTTGAAACCCCGACGTTCAACGAGCTGGGCTATCGCGCCGACGGCCAGGCCGGGCTGGCGCTGGATCTGTCGGCGGCGCGCAGCCGGAATCTGGAGGTAGGCGCCAAGTGGCACCCGCAGGGTGGCGCGCAGCTGGAAACGGCGCTGTTCCGCGCCGACACCGACGACGAGCTGGCGGTGGCCACCAACACCGGCGGACGGGCCACCTACCGCAACATCGGGCGCACCCGCCGCCAGGGGCTGGAAGCCAGCTATCTGCAGCCGCTGGGGGCTCGGGCCGACCTGGCGCTGGCCTACACCTGGATCGATGCGACCGTGCGCGATCCCTACGCGTTGGCTGCCGGCACCGTGGCGGCGGGTTCGCGCCTGCCCGGCGTGCCGCAGCAGCAGTGGAACGCGCGCCTGCAGTACCGTCCTGGCCCGTGGCAGTGGGCGGCCGAGGTGGTGGCCTCCAGCGATACCGTGGTCAACGACCTGGCCACCGAGCGCGCGCCCGGCCATGCCCTGCTCAACCTGGAGGCGTCGCGCCGCTGGCAGCGCGCGCAGGGCACGCTGCGCGCCTTCGCGCGGATCGACAACGTGCTGGACCAGCGCTACATCGGCTCGGTGATCGTCAACGACGGCAACCAGCGCTTCTTCGAGCCCGGGCCGGACCGCCGCTACAGCGTGGGGCTGCAGTGGCAGTGGGCGCCGTGAGCGGCGCCTAGCGCGGCACCTTGGCCGGCACGAACGGCGAGGTCGGGTCGCTGGCCGGGAATGTCTCTTCCAGCGCCTCGTCCTGGTTGTCGCTGGCATGTTCCTTGCGCTCGCGGCGCTGGTCCTCGTTCTCGCGGCGGCCCGGCGCCGGTGCGCCGGTGGGGTCCTTGCGGTCGCGGTAGGCGTGGGATGAGCTGGCCGGGACCGGCAGGTGGTCCGGTTCCTCGTTGGGGGTGGACATGCCGGCGCCGCGGTCTTCGGCGTCCTGCAGGTCGTGCTTGGCGCGCTGTTCGCCGGGGACCGGGGGGGCGGCGTCGCGCAGGGGATCGCGTGGCATGGGATGTCTCCAGGGAGAGGTGCCTGCAGCGTACGCACCTGTGGTGGGTACCTGCCGTGAAGCCGGCGCTGAATGGCCGACCCGCAACGGATCTGTCACGGCTGGATAACGGCGGCGGGGCTATTCCTGCCTCCCCCTGCCGCTGCCGGAGTCGTGCCATGCCCCGCCTGGACCGTCGAGCCGTCCCCGCGCTGTACAACGCCTATCTGCAGCCCGAACGCAGCGGGCGCCGCAGCCGGCGCGAACGCATGGAGGAGCCGCAGGCCGTCGCGCAGGATTACCTGCAGTACATGCGCAACGACTACGAACAGCGCCGTGCACAGGGCCGCCGCAGTTGGCGCGATCTGTACCCGGCCTATGCCTTCGCGTTGACCACGCACTACGCCGACTGGCCGCGTGGCGACGACGACGACACCGATGGCGAGCTTGCCGAGCACTGGGAACAGATGCGCGGGCAATCGCGGCTGGGCTGGCCGCAGGCGCGCGCGATCGTCGAGGACGCCTGGCTGGCGCTGGACCACATGCCGGCGGCGGCCGTGCACGGCCTGCTGCAGTAGCGCGGCTGCGTACAGGCGGCCTGCACGGCGCGGACACAGGCGTTTCACGTCGCGCGCGGTACAGCTGCCCTCCCCCTACCGCTGGAGTGGCGCCGTCATGGCCCGACCGATCTGGACCGGCACGCTGTCATTCGGATTGCTCAACGTCCCGGTGTCGCTGATGTCCGGCGAGCGCAAGGTCGACCTGCAGTTCCGCATGCTGGATTCGCGCGACCGCAAGCCGATCCGCTTCGAGCGCGTGAATGCCGATACCGGCGAGGAAGTGCCGTGGAAGGACATCGTCAAGGCTTACGAGTACGACAAGGGCAGCTATGTGGTGCTCGAAGAGGACGACATCCGCTCGGCCGCGCCGGAGAGCCACGAGGCCGTTGAAGTGGAGACCTTCGTCGATGCGGCCAGCATCGATCCGCGCTTCTACGAGAAGCCCTATCTGCTGGTGCCGGCCAAGAAAGCTGAAAAAGGCTACGTGCTGCTGCGCGAGACCCTGCGCAGCACCGGCAAGGTGGGCATCGCGCGGGTGGTGGTACGCACCCGCGAATACCTGTGCGCGGTGATGCCGCATGGCGATGCGCTGGTGCTGATGATCCTGCGCTACCCGCAGGAGCTGGTGGACCCGGAGGACTACACGCTGCCGACGGGCAGCCTGGCCGACTACCGCATCAACAGCAAGGAAACCGCGATGGCCGAGCAGCTCATCGCCTCGATGTCCGGCGACTGGCAGCCGGAGGAGTACCACGATGAATTCCGCGAGCGCCTGCACACGCTGCTGAAGAAGCGCATCAAGGCCAAGGGCGGCACCACCCGCGTGGAAGAGGAACCGGCGCCGCGCGAGGACGATGCGACCAATGTGGTGGACTTCATGTCGCTGCTGCAGAAAAGCCTGGATGCGAAAAAACGAACACCGGCAAAGAAGAGCGCAGCCGTATCGAAGGTGGTGAAAAAGAGCGGAAAACCCGCCAAGAAGGCGGCCAAGGCAGCCAAGGCGACGACCAGGACAGCCAAGGCCACCAGCAAAACCGCCAAGCGCACCACGACACGCAAGGCCGGGTAAGCGGCCATGTCGCTGCAGGAATACCGGCGCAAACGCCGCTTCGGCCAAACCCCCGAGCCCGATGACACGCGGCACGGTGCGGCGGCGCGGCGGCCGATCTTCGTGGTGCAGCTGCATCACGCCAGTTCGCGCCACTACGATTTCCGCCTGGAGGCCGATGGTGTGCTCAAGAGCTGGGCCGTGCCCAAAGGCCCCTCGCTGCGCGTGGGCGAGAAGCGCTTGGCCGTGGAGGTCGAAGACCACCCGCTGTCGTATGCCACGTTCGAAGGCGATATTCCCGAGGGGCATTACGGCGCGGGCCATGTGGACGTATACGACCACGGCACCTGGGCCTGCGATGGCGATCCGCTGGAAGCGATCGCCGCCGGCAAGGTGGACTTCGTGCTGCACGGCGAACGGCTCAAAGGCGGCTGGAAACTGGTGCGGACCGCGATGAAAGGCAAGCAGCACCAGTGGCTGTTGATCAAGCGCGATGACGACGAGGCGCGCGACATGGAGGCCGACGACATGCTCGGAAACGCAACCCCACCGCGTGGGCCGGGCAAACGCCCGGCCTCCACGAAGGCAGCCAGGGCTCCGGCCGCGCGCAAGGCGGATGCGCGCTGGCATCGCCGGGCGCTGGCGTTGTCCGGTGCACGGGATAGCCCCTATCCCGCAGGGTTCAAGCCGCAGTTGACCGACCATCGTGCCACTGCGCCCGACGGCGACGGTTGGCTGCATGAGATCAAATGGGATGGTTACCGGTTGCTGGCCGACGTGCGCGACGGCGTAGTGACGCTGCGTTCGCGCGGCGGCCTGAACTGGACCGATGATTTTCCCGAGGTGGTGCAGGCGATCCAACGGCTGCCGGTGCGCGACCTGCGCCTGGACGGCGAGCTGGTGGTGCTGGACGCGCAGGGGCGCAGCGATTTCACCGCGCTGCAGAAGGTCATCGACGGCACCGCAAAGCAGCCGCTGCGCTACGTGCTGTTCGATATGCCCGGCGTGGCTGGCGCGGACATCAGCCGTGCGCCGCTGCTCGCGCGCAAGGCGCTGCTGAAGGACCTGATCGGTGAGACGCCCGGTACCCTGGCCTACAGCGACCATGTGCGCGACCACGGCCCGGCGGTGTTCGAGGCCAGCGGTGAGGCCGGCTTCGAGGGCATCGTCAGCAAACGTGTGGATGCGCCCTACGTCAACGCGCGTTCGCCCAGCTGGGTGAAGGTGAAGCACGAGAACACCGACGAGTTCCTGGTGGTGGGCTACACCGACCCGAAGGGCGCGCGCAGTGGCTTCGGCTCGCTGTTGATGGCAACGCCTGACAAGGGCGGGCTGCGTTATGTGGGGCGTGTGGGAACAGGCTTTGACGATGCCGGGTTGGCCGCGCTGCATCGACAGCTCAAGGCGTTGGTCACCGATGCCGCCGCGGTCGAACTGCCGTCGCATGTGCCGTTCACGGCGCGCAGCGTGCACTGGGTCAAGCCGACGCTGGTGGCGGAAGTGGCGTTCCGCGGTTGGGCAAAGGAAGGTCTGCTGCGGCAGGCCAGCTTCAAGCGGCTGCGCGAGGACAAGCCGGCCACTGACCTGCGCGTGAAGGAGACGGCCGTGACCGCCGACGATACCGACGTCACCATCAGCCATCCCGAGCGGGTGGTGTTTGCCAAGGCGAAGCTCACCAAGGGCGATGTGGCCGACTACTACCGGCAGATGGCGCGCTGGATCCTGCCGGAGGTCGCGCGCCGGCCGCTGTCGCTGCTGCGCTGTCCGGACGGCGTGGACAAACCGTGCTTCTTCCAGAAGCACCACGGCACCGGCCTGGGCGATGCGGTGAAGGCGATCCCGCTGGAGCAGAAGAGCGGACGCGAGGACTACCTGTACATCGACGACGTGCAGGGGCTGCTGCAGCTGGTGCAGATGAACACCCTGGAGCTGCACCCGTGGGGCGCCACGGTGGCCGACCCGGAACACCCGGACCGGCTGGTGTTCGACCTGGACCCGGGCGAGGGCGTGGGCTGGCCGCAGGTGAAGGCGGCCGCGCGCGAGGTGCGCGACCGGCTGCAGGAAACCGGCCTGCAGAGCTTCGTGCGGCTGTCCGGTGGCAAAGGGGTGCACGTCGTGGTGCCGCTGCAGCCCACCGCGGACTGGGCGCAGGCCAAGGACTTCTGCGAGGCGTTCGCGCAGGCGATGGCCGAGCACGCGCCGGCGCGCTACGTGGCCACCATGAGCAAGGCCAAGCGCGGCGGGGTGATTTTCATCGACTGGCTGCGCAACGCGCGCGGTGCCACCAGCGTGTGCTCGTGGTCGCTGCGGGCGCGGCCCGGCGCAGGCGTGGCAGTGCCGCTGCGCTGGGAGGAGCTGGGGCGCGTCAGCGCGCCGGATGCCTTCCCGCTGGCCAAGGCCCTGCAGCGCGCACAGCGCTTGAAGCAGGACCCGTGGGAAGGGATCGACAAGGTCAAGCAGGTGCTGCCCGGCACGTGAGCCGGACCGGCGCGGCTCAACGCGGGCGGCAGCGCGCGCCCAGCCAGACGCCGATGGCCTGGAACGGCAGCGAGACCAGCAGCGTCAGCACGAACCAGAAGGGATAGTCGCTGCCCAGGCTCCAGACGGCGTAGACCGAGGCGGCTGCGATCACCGCCCACACTACCCCGCCATGCACGCAGGGCCAGGCCGGCGCATAGCGGCTGGCGAAGGCGGTGGCCGCCACGCCGCCGAGAACGGTCCAGCCCAGATCCCAGCCCAGACGCAGCGACCCACCGTCGGACAGGCCGAGCCACGGCGCCACCCAGCCGCCGGCACCGGCGACCATGCCCAGCACGAACAGCGCCACCACCACCGACAGTACGGACAACACCCCGGTTTTGGCGAGCGACAGCGCAGACATGGGCATTCAACGGCAGAGAAGGATGGGCCATTATGGCCCGCGCGGCGGGCTCAGGCCTTGCCGGCGGCCTGCAGCAGGGCGAACTCGGCATCGCTGAACAGCCGCGAGCGCACCAGGAAGCGCACGCCCTCGCCGTTCTCCAGCGAGAACATGCCACCGCGACCGGGCACCACGTCAATGATCAGCTGGGTGTGCTTCCAGTACGCGAACTGCGACGGACTGATGTAGAACGGCGCGCCGCCGATCTCGCCCAGCTGCACATCGCGGTCGCCGACGATGAAGTCGCCCTGGGCGAAACACATCGGCGAGGAACCGTCGCAGCAGCCGCCGGATTGATGGAACAGCAGTTCGCCGTGGCGCGCGCGCAATGTGTCGATCAGCTGCAGGGCCGGGAGGGTGGCGATGACCTGGAGCGGGAGGTCGGGCATGGAGGGGTCCTGGGAGCCGGCCAGTGGCCGGCACTACGCGAACACAGGCGCTGCCGCGCCATCGCCGTCGGGAGAGGAAAACGGTCGATGGAACGGCAGCGCGCCGTCCGGTTACGCGCTCATGTCCAGCACCACGCGGCCTTCGATCTTGCCGGCGTGCATGCGCGCGAAGATGTCGTTGATGTTCTCCAGCGAATCGCTGGTGACCGTGGCGGCCACCTTGCCCTGCTCGGCGAACTCCAGCGATTCCTGCAGGTCCAGGCGGGTGCCCACGATCGAGCCGCGCACGGTGATGCCGTTGAGCACCATGCCGAAGATGTCCAGCGGGAAGTTGCCCGGCGGCAGGCCGTTGAGCGACACCGTGCCGCCGCGGCGGACCATGCCCAGCGCCTGCTCGAACGCGATCGGCGATACGGCGGTGACCAAGGCACCATGCGCGCCACCGATTTCCTTCTTCAGGAACGCGGCCGGATCGGTGGTGCGCGCGTTGACCGTGATCGTCGCGCCCAGGCGTTCGGCCAAGGCAAGCTTGTCATCGTCGATATCCACGGCGGCCACGTTCAACCCCATCGCCTTGGCGTACTGCACGGCCATGTGGCCCAGCCCGCCCACACCCGAGATCACCACCCACTGCCCCGGCTTGGTGTCGGTGACTTTCAAGCCCTTGTAGACGGTGACGCCGGCGCACAGGATCGGCGCCACCTCGATGAAGCCGACGTTCTTCGGCAGATGGCCGACATAGCCGGCGTTGGCCAGCGCGTACTCGGCGAACCCGCCGTTGACCGAATAGCCGGTGTTCTGCTGGCTTTCGCACAGGGTTTCCCACCCGCCCAGGCAGTGCTCGCAGTAGCCGCATGCCGAGTACAGCCAGGGGATGCCGACGCGATCGCCTTCCTTGACGTGGCTGACGCCGGCACCGACGGCGACCACGTGGCCCACGCCCTCATGGCCGGGAATGAACGGCGGATTGGGCTTCACCGGCCAGTCGCCATCCACCGCGTGCAGGTCGGTATGGCAGACGCCACACGCCTCGATCTTCACCAGGATGTCGCCCGCGCCGGGACGCGGTACCTGGACCTCCTCGATGCGCAACGGTTTGCCGAACTCGCGGACGACCGCGGCCTTCATGGTCTTGTTCATGGGTGGATCTCCGTGGATTGCCAGGAACTGCACTGTGGCGCCGGCCTCGTGCCGGCGCCTTGATCGGGATCAAGCCTGCGCAGGCTCAGAAGAAGCCGAGCTTCTTCGGCGAGTAGCTGACCAGCAGGTTCTTGGTCTGCTGGTAGTGGTCGAGCATCATCTTGTGGTTCTCGCGGCCGATGCCCGACTGCTTGTAACCCCCAAACGCGGCGTGTGCCGGATAGGCGTGGTAGCAGTTGGTCCACACCCGGCCTGCCTGGATGCCGCGCCCCATCCGGTACAGACGCGACGCATCGCGGCTCCACACGCCGGCACCGAGGCCGTACAGGGTGTCGTTGGCGATCTCCAGCGCTTCTTCCTCGGTCTTGAAGGTGGTCACCGACACCACCGGTCCGAAGATCTCCTCCTGGAACACGCGCATCCTGTTGTGGCCCTTGAACACGGTGGGCGTCACATAGAAGCCGCCGGCGAGATCGCCGTCGAGGTGCGCCTGTTCGCCGCCGATCAGCACCTCGGCGCCCTCCTGGCGGCCGATGTCGAAGTAGGACAGGATCTTCTCCAATTGCTCTGACGACGCCTGCGCGCCGACCATCGTGTTGGGGTCCAGCGGGTTGCCCTGTTTGATCGCGGCCACGCGCTTGAGGGCGCGCGCCATGAACTCCTCGTAGATCGATTCCTGGATCAGCGCGCGCGACGGACAGGTACACACCTCGCCCTGATTGAAGGCGAACAGCACGAAGCCTTCGACCGCCTTGTCGAGGAAGTCGTCGTCCTCGGCCATCACGTCGGCGAAGAAGATATTGGGCGATTTGCCACCCAGCTCCAGCGTCACCGGAATCAGGTTCTGGCTGGCGTACTGCATGATCAGCCGGCCGGTGGTGGTTTCACCGGTGAAGGCGATCTTGGCGATGCGCGGGTTGGACGCCAGCGGCTTGCCGGCTTCCACACCGAAGCCGTTGACCACGTTGAGCACGCCCTTGGGCAGCAGGTCGCCGATCACCTCCATCAGGACCAGGATCGACGCCGGGGTCTGCTCGGCGGGCTTGAGCACCACGCAGTTGCCGGCCGCCAGGGCCGGGGCCAGCTTCCAGGCGGCCATCAGCATCGGGAAGTTCCACGGGATGATCTGCCCGACCACGCCCAGCGGCTCGTGGAAGTGGTAGGCGATGGTGTCCTTGTCGATCTCCGACAGGCTGCCTTCCTGTGCACGCACCGCGCCGGCGAAGTAGCGGAAGTGGTCGGCCATCAGCGGGATGTCCGCGTTGAGGGTTTCGCGGATCGGCTTGCCGTTGTCCCAGGTCTCGGCGTGGGCAAGCAGCTCCAGGTTCTCCTCGATGCGGTCGGCGATTCTGTTGAGGATGTTGGCGCGCGCGGTGGTGGAGGTTTCGGCCCAGGCGCGTTTGGCGGCATGGGCGGCGTCGAGGGCGGCCTCGATGTCCTCGGCATTGGAGCGGGCCACTTCGGTGAATACCTTGCCGGTGACCGGGGTCGTGTTCTCGAAGTACTGGCCGCTGCGCGGAGCGACCCATTCCCCGCCGATGTAGTTGCCGTAGCGCGGCTTGAAGATGGACTGCGGGTCGGTGGCGTGCGGCTTGGCGGACGTGACGGCATTCATCGGGTGGATCTCCGGGTGCAGGTGGGAACGGCCCATTCGGGTCCTTTCCCTGCCGCAAGGACGATGCCAGGTTCGGGGTGGTGCGCTGCCGCACGGGTGCGGGCCGCGCCGATGCTGGTGCGCGGCAGCCGCTATGTTGCGCCGCACCACGACTGGTCATTGCACGGTAACGCCGGCTGTGGTGTTTATCGGTACAGGCCCCGCTACAACTGTCGCAGATTGCGACACTGGAGAATCCAGGTGTCCCAGCTTCCGCTCCAGCACCGCGTCGGCAATGCGCGGCGTTCGTTCTTTGAACGGGGTGCCGCGCCCATCGGGATCGTGCCCGATACCATCCTGCAGTCCTGGCAGCGCTGCCTGCGCGGCGGCCTGTCGGTGCATGCGCAGCCGGATGTGGCACCGCTGCCCGATGCGCGTCTGCGCGAGCTGCGGCAGCGCCAGGAGACGCTGTGGCGGCTGGCCCGCCCGGAACTGGACGGCCTGGCGGCCGACATCGCGGTGGCCGGCAGCATCGTGCTGCTCACCGACGAGGCCGGCTGGATCCTCGACGCCGAAGGCAGCCCGGACTTCCTCGACAAGGCCGGCCGTGTGGCACTGATGCCCGGCGTGCGCTGGGACGAGACCTCGGTGGGTACCAACGCCATCGGCACCGCGATCGTCGAAGGGCGGTCGGTGGAAGTCCGCGGTGGCGAACACTACTTCGCTCCGCACGGCATCCTGACCTGCTCGGCCACGCCGATCTTCGACCCATACGGCCAGCGCGTGGGCGTGCTCGACATCTCCGGCGATGCACGCCTGCAACATCTGCACGCCCGGGTGCTGGCGCGCCAGGCGGTGGCACATATCGAACACCGTTACTTCGATGCCGGACTGGGCGACTGCGAGGTGGTCCGCCTGCATCACGATGCCGCGCTGCTGGGCACCGCCCGCGAAGGGGTGCTCGGCTTCCGCGGCGGGCGGCTGGTGGCGGCCAACCGCGCCGGGCTGGCGCTGTTCGGCCTGGAACACGGCGACCTCGGGCGTGCGTCCTATGAGGCGCTGTTCGATGTGCCCCTGTCGCGCCTGCACGATGACGGCGCGCTGATCGACCGCCAGGGCCGCGCGCTGTATGGCCACCTTGGCCAGCCCCCGGCACGGCGCTCGCCGACGGCGGCGACGCGCATGCCCGTGGCGGCCCCCGCGCGGGTCAGCGCATCGGCACCCCGCCTGGACCCCTCACCGCTGTTCGATGCCGCCCAGCAGCAGGCGCTGGCGCGTGCATGCCGGGTGCTCGATGCGCAGTTGCCGGTGCTGCTGCAGGGCGAGACCGGCACCGGCAAGGAGGTGTTCGCGCGCGCGCTGCATCGGCGCAGTACACGCGCCGACAAGCCGTTCGTGGCGGTGAACTGCGCGGCGCTGCCGGAAGGACTGATCGAAGCGGAGCTGTTCGGCTATGAAGAAGGCGCGTTCACCGGCGCGCGCAAGACCGGCAACACCGGTCTGCTGCGGCAGGCGCAGGGCGGTGTGCTGTTCCTGGACGAGATTGGCGACATGCCCCTTGCCCTGCAGCCGCGACTGCTGCGGGTGCTGCAGGAGCGCACGCTGTCGCCACTGGGCGGCGGCAAGCCGGTGCAGCTGGATTTCGCGCTGATCTGCGCCACGCATCGTGACCTCGACGAGGCGATGGCGGCCGGCACCTTCCGCAGCGACCTGTACTACCGCATCGCCGACCACTGCGTGGCCCTGCCGCCGCTGCGTGCGCATCCCGACCGCGCCGCGCTGGTACGGGGCCTGTGGGAGCGACTGGGAGAGGGACGCCAGCTGGAAGCGGTCGCCTTCGACGCGCTGGCAGCCTATGCCTGGCCGGGCAACGTGCGCCAGCTGAGCGCCTGCCTGCGCACGCTGGTGGCGCTCAGCGATCCCGGCCAGGTCCTTGGCCATGACGACCTGCCCAGCTACCTGCGCGATGCCCCGCGCGAGCTGCGGGCAGAGCAGGCCGGCGCGTCCGACAGGGGCCTGGACGCGATTGAAACCGACGCCATGCGCGACGCACTGGCGCGGTGCGGGGGCAACGTGGCCCAGGCGGCGCGTCTGCTTGGCATCAGCCGCAGCACGCTGTACCGCCGGGTCGGCAACAGCGCCCGCCGCCGTCACTGACGGCGGGCGTGGCGGTCAGCCAACCAGTGCGGCCGATTCGCGCGCCAACTGCTCGATGCCGGCCCAGTCGCGCGCCTGCAGCAGCGTACGGGTGGTCAACCAGGAGCCGCCCACGCACAGCACGTTGGGCAGGTGCAGGAACTCGCGCGCGGTCTGCGCGCTGATCCCGCCGGTGGGGCAGAACCGCACATCGCCGAACGGGCCGTTCCAGGCCGACAGCATCGCTGCGCCGCCGGCCTGGACGGCCGGGAAGAACTTGAACGTATCCAGCCCGTTCTCCAGGCCGCGCATCAGCTCGGAGGAGGTCGCCACGCCGGGCAGGAACGGCAGATCGGTATCGCGCGCGGCGGCATACAGCCGGTCTGTGGCACCAGGCGAGACCGCAAAGCGGCCGCCGACGGCCTTGACCCGCTCCATCTGCGCGGCGGTCAGCACAGTACCGGCGCCGACCACGGCATCGGGCACCGCCTCCACCATCGCCTGGATGGCGTCCATCGCCACCGGGGTGCGCAGCGTGACTTCGATCACCGGCAGGCCGCCATTGAACAGCGCGCGGGCCACCTCGACCGCGTCCTCGACGCTCTCGGGGGTGAACACCGGAATCACCGGGGCCAGCTTCAGGACTGCGCGTACGCGCGGATCAGCGCCGGACATCGAATCGCTCCTCGCCCGTCAGGGCCATGATGTCAGCCTCGCTGACAGGGTTGAAGTCGCCGGGAATCGAATGCTTGAGACATCCGGCGGCCAGGCCGAAGCGCACGATCGCCTCCGGCGCGAAGCCGCGCATCATGCCATGCAGGATGCCGGCGGCGAAGGCATCGCCGCCGCCGATGCGGTCGACGATCCCGACCATCTCGCGGGTGGGCGCCACCGCGCGGGTGCCGTCGCGACCGAGCAGCATGGCGCCAAGCGCATGGTTGTCCACGCTGTGCGGCGTGCGCTGCGTGCAGGCCATCCACTGCAGCCGGGGGAACGCGGCAAAGGCCATCGCCGCCGCCGCGTCCACGCGCTCCTGCGGCTGCGCCTGTGCGAACTCGCCGCCGAGCACCACGCCGATATCGCGGTAATCGGCGAACAGCACCTGCGCACAGGCGAACAGCTCACGCAGGATGCCTGCCGCATCGCCCTGCCAGCGCGCCCACAGCGAGGGCCGGAAGTTGCCATCGAAGGACACCGCCACGCCGCGCTCGCACGCCGCACGCGCCGCGGCCAGGGTGGCCTGGGCCATCGTCGGGTTGAGCGCCGGGCTCACCCCGGACAGGTGCAGCCACTGCGCACCGTCCAGCGCGGCATCCCAGTCGTAATCGGTGGCACGGCTGAGCGCGAAGGCCGAGTCGGCGCGGTCATAGACCACTTCGCTGGCGCGCTGCACCGCGCCGGTGGTGAGGAAATACAGGCCCATGCGGCCATCGCGCACCTGCACCGCGCGGGTATCCACCCCGTGCCGGCGCAGTTCGCCGAGCGCGAAGTCACCCAGCGGATTGGCGGCCACGGTGCCGACCATTGCCACGTCATGCCCGAGGTGGGCCAGGCTGACGCCCACGTTGGCTTCGGCGCCCCCGGCGTGCACCACCAAGTGCGGGGTCTGCAGCAGCAGCTCCCGGCCGGGTGCGCTCATGCGCAGCAACAACTCTCCAAAACAGACGACACGACTCATGGTTACCGGGTCCTTGTGAAGGCCGCGCCGGCCGGAACGGCAGGTGCGGCAATGGCTAGCGGTGTCATTCTAGCGGTGCGACGCCCCTCGTCCACCTGTCCTGAATGTCGGAAGCATTGTCCCGCAAGCCTCTGCGGGACATCAAAAGTCTGTTGCGCTGCAAGATGCCCTGTCCGGAACGGACTGTTAACGTCCGCCCTGACCAGCGGTGTCATTGCACTGACATGTCGCCGGATAGCTGTTTCATGTAGCACCTTTGGGAGAGGGAAGGCATGCAATCTCGAAACACTGAAAAAAAGACACCGGTTACCTTGCTCGCGCTGTCGATCGGACTGGCGCTGAGCGGCGGTGCATGGGCCCAGGAGGCCGGCACCACCAACCCGACCGATCTGGACACCGTCACCGTCACCGGCTATCGCGCCAGCGTCGAAAAAGCGCTGGACATCAAGCGCGGTGAGTCGGGCATGGTCGACGCGATCGTCGCCGAAGATATCGGCAAGTTCCCCGATCTGAACCTGGCCGAGTCGCTCCAGCGCATCCCCGGCGTGGTCATCACCCGCGATGCCGGCGAAGGCCGCAACATCTCCGTGCGTGGCCTCGGCCCGGACTTCACCCGCGTGCGCATCAACGGCATGGAAGCGCTGACCACCGTCGGCAGCGGCGACCAGTCCGGCGGCACCAACCGTGGCCGTGGCTTCGACTTCAATGTGTTCGCCTCGGACCTGTTCTCGCAGCTGATCGTGCGCAAGACCGCTCAGGCCGACGTCGAGGAAGGCTCGCTGGGCGCCACGGTGGATCTCAATACCGCCAAGCCGTTCGACTACGACGGCTTCACCTTTGCCGCCAGCGGCCAGGCCAGCTACAACGACATGGCCCAGAAGGCCGATCCGCGCATGGCCGCGTTGATCTCCAACACCTTCGCCGACGGCACCTTCGGCGCGCTGCTGTCGGTGGCCTATTCCGAGCGCCAACTGCTCGAAGAAGGCTCCAACACCGGCCGCTGGGCAGGTGGGACCAGCAATGGCGGGTTCAACCCGGCCTCGACCTACAAGCCGGCGCTGGCCGCCAACGTCAACCACCCGCGCTTCCCGCGCTATGTGCAGATGGAGCACCAGCAGAAGCGCCTGGGCGTGACCGGGTCGCTGCAGTGGAAGCCGACCGACCGCACCGAGCTGTCGCTCGATGCGCTGTACTCCAAGATCGACGCCACGCGCGATGAGCATTACATCGAAGCGATCTCGTTCAGCCGCGGCGCCTCGCAGCAGGGCAAGCCGGAAACCATCGTGCGCGATGGCGAGATCCGCGACAACGCACTGGTCTACGGTGTATTCGACAACGTCGATGTGCGCTCGGAAAACCGCCATGACGAGTGGAACACGGTGTTCAAGCAGCTCGCGTTGAATGCGCAGCACCAGTTCACCGACGACTTCAAGGTCAGCGGCAAGATCGGCACTTCGCGCTCGGAGCACGAGAACCCGATCCAGACCACGGTCATCATGGACAAGCTCAACGTCAAGGGCTACAGCTACGACTACCGCGGCAACAGCCGCTTCCCGGTGCTGAACTACGGCATCGATCCCACCGATCCGAACGGCTGGACCCTGGCTGAAATCCGCCTGCGTCCGCAGTGGGTGAAGAACGACTTCGATACTGCCCAGGTCGACTTCAACTGGAACATCAGCCCCGGCTTCCGCCTGAAGGGTGGCTTCCTCGGCAAGGACTACAGCTTCGCCACGCGTGAATGGCGGCGCGGCTCTGAAACCGCCGTCCCCAACTTCGCCACCGGCAACAAGCGGGTACCGGCGGACATGACCGAACAGGCCGGCCTGGGCGGCATCACCGGGTCGCCGTCGAACTGGGTGGTGCCCAGCATCGACGCCTTCAACCAGCTGTTTGACATCTACAGCAACACCGGCACGTTTGCCCTCACCGAGCGCGTGGTCAACGCACGCAGCGTGGAAGAGAAGGATCGTGGCGGCTACCTGATGGGCGAGTTCTCCACCGAGCTGGGCTCGATCCCGCTCTCGGGCAACTTCGGCGTGCGCTACGTCAAGACCAAGCAGAGCTCCACCGGCTATGCCACCGTCAGCGGCGCACCGGTGCAGAGCACCGTGGACCGCGAGTACAGCGACACCCTGCCCTCGCTGAACCTGGTGGCCGAACTGACCCCGGACTTCCTGGTGCGCTTCGGCGCGGCCAAGGTGATGGCGCGCCCGGGCCTGGGCAGCCTGACTCCCGGCGTGACCGTCAACGTCAGCGGTGGTGCGCGTACCGTCAGCGGCGGCAATCCGAACCTCGATCCGATCCGCGCCAACACCGCCGACCTCGGCGTCGAGTGGTACTTCAGCGAAGGCGCGATGCTGGGCCTGGCGCTGTTCTACAAGGACATCGAAAGCGCCGTGCAGACCGCGCGCGAAGTGCGTCCGTACTCGTCCAGCGGCCTGCCGCTGAGCCTGCTGGAGGGCACCGGTGCCGGCCCGGACGACGACTTCGTGTTCAGCGTTCCGCTCAACACTCCCGGCGGCAAGCTCAAGGGCCTGGAAGCGAACTACATCCAGCCCTTCACCTTCCTGCCCGGACGCTGGTCCAACCTCGGCCTGCAGTTGAACTACACCTACGTCGATTCGCAGATCCAGTACCTCACCGCGACCGGCGCCAACTCGCTCAACACCGACCTGACCGGCCTGTCCAAGAACTCGTGGAACGCCACGCTGTTCTACGAAGGCCCGGTGTTCGCCGCGCGCGTGTCGGCCACCAACCGCGACGACTACCTGACCCAGGTGCCCGCCACCGAAGCCGGATTCGACGTGCATGGCATGACCGGTACCACGGTCATCGACGCCTCGGTGCGCTACAAGATCAGCGACCAGCTCGAACTGAGCCTGGAAGCGGTCAATCTGACCAACGAAGCCTCCGACGAATGGGTGGGCTCGCAGTGGAAGCTGCCGCTGCAGTACACCGAAACCGGCCGCCAGTACCTGCTCGGCCTGCGCTACAAATTCTGATTCAACCGCGAAGCATCCGGCGGCGTGAGCGATCACGCCGCCGGCCGCGCGCGTGCCGGCTTCCACCGTTCGTCCTACCCACGCCATCGCGATCACGCTGCTGCGGCGCAAGATGCCCGCGCGTGAAGGGTTTGTTACGTTTCGGCTGACCATCGGTGTCAGACGCGGCCCGTGCGCACCACATCATTCACGCTCGCATGGCGGCGCACCCTGGGAGGGGAACAGACGATGGAACGACAGTACCCACGGAAAAAGACACCGGTTACCTATCTCGCGGTCTCGATCGCGCTGGCCCTGCAGGGCATGGCCGGCATCGCCTCGGCGCAGCAGGCACCGGCGGTGGATGCAGTGGACCTGGACAAGGTCGAGGTCAAGGCGACGTACCGCGAAAGCCTGCAGCAGTCGCTGGATGAAAAGCGCTTCAGCGTCGAGCAGGTCGATGCGATCTACGCCGAAGACATCGGCAAGTTCCCCGATCTCAACCTGGCCGAGTCGATGCAGCGCATCGCCGGCGTCTCCATCGACCGCGAGGGCGGCGAGGGCCAGCAGATCTCGGTGCGTGGACTGGGCTCGGACTTCACCCGCGTGCGCATCAACGGCCTGGAAGCGCTGTCCACGGCGGGCAGCGGCACCACCGGCGTCAACCGCAGCCGCGGCTTCGACTTCAACACCTTCGCTTCCGAGCTGTTCAGCCGGGTCAAGATCAACAAGACCCAGTCGGCACAGACCGACGAGGGCTCGCTGGGCGCCACCGTCGATCTGCGTGGCTCGCGCCCGTTCGATTTCGAGGGCTTCCAGGCGTCGCTGGGCGGCCAGTACGGTTTCAACGAACTGTCGCGCAACAAAGACCCGCGCATCTCCGGCCTGATCAGCAACACCTGGGCCGATGGCCGGGTCGGCGCTCTGATGTCGGTGGCCTACAGCAAGCGCACCATCTACGAGGAAGGCTACAACCCGGTCCGCTGGGAGCACGGCAACTACCGCAACTCCAACCAGAGCACGGCCACCAACAACGGCACCTACGGCTTCTGCAGCCCGGCCGGCTACGACCCGCAGACCCCGCGCAACCCACTGGCCAATGAAACCGCCGCCGGTGTGGGCAGCGCTGCCAATCAGGGACGCAACAACGGCTGGGGCAGCTACGGCATCGACGCCACCCACTGCGGTACCGGCCTGGATCGCCCGGCGGCGACGGCCGAGAACATCGCCGCATATGAGACCGCCACCAACGCCTGGATTCCGCGCTACCCGCGCTACGTGCGCACCGACCACGAGATCGAGCGCCTGGGCATCACCGGCGCGTTGCAGTTCAAGCTCGGCGACGACACCCAGCTTAACCTGGACATGCTGTACTCCAAGCTCGACAAGAACGTGCGCGAAGATTCCATCGGCGCCAACCTGCACCGCACCGCGCAGTACGGCGGCAAGACCCAGATCGTGGTGCGCGAGGCGCAGGCCGACGAACAGAACAGGCTGGTGTATGGCGTGTTCGACAACGTGGACTTCCGCACCGAGTCCACCGCGATCGAGGAAAGCACCGAGTTCAAGCAGTTCAGCCTGAACCTGGAACACCGCTTCAACGATGCGGTGCGCCTGGATGCCCTGGTCGGCCATTCCGAATCGAACTACGAACGCCCCATCTTCTCGATGGTCAGCTTCGACAACAGCAACCTCGACGGCTTCGTGCTGGACATGCGCAATGGCGGCAAAGTGCCGACCATGACCTTCCCGTTCGACCTCGGCAGCGCGAACAACTGGCAGTGGCTCGGTTACGGCAGCACGCCGGTGAACGCCAACGGCACCGCACGCGGCGGCAACATCAGCGAAGTGCGGCTCAACCCGCAGTATGTGGACAACAGCTTCGATACCGCCAAGGTCGACCTGACCTTCGCCATCAACCCCACCTTCACCCTGCGCGGCGGCCTTGCCTACAAGGACTACGACATGCGCACCCAGGAGTTCCGCAACATCAGCTACGGCCGCCTGTCGCAGGCGCTGCCGGGCGGTGTGGGCGTGGGCGACCTGAGCACCACCCTGGACGGGTTCGGCAAGGGCCTGGACGGCAACCTCCCCAATGGCTGGCTGGTGCCGGACTTCAACAAGATCGCCAAGCTGCTGGACATCTACTGCAACTGCAACACCGGCACGCTCGGCGGCGACTACCGGCTGGCCAGCGTCGGCCACTTCGGCGCGTCCAACAACAACTTCGACGTCAACGAAAAGAGCTACGGCAGCTACCTGCAGCTGGACTTCAACACCGACCTGCTCGGCCGCGCGTTCCGCGGCAATGTCGGCGTGCGCTACGTGCGCACCGATATCACCGCGTCCGGCTATGCACCCTGCACGGCAGCCAATGCCAACGATCTGTCCGCCGCGTGCGAACCGTTCCTGGGCGTGGCCAGCGCCACCGCCGACGCCGGCGAACGCCTGCTGGTAGGCACCCAGGTCGGCCATTCGTACGACGACTGGCTGCCCTCGCTGAACCTGGCGTGGGACCTCACCGACACCGTGGTGCTGCGCTTCGGCGCGGCCAAGACGATGGCCCGCCCGACCCTGTCCAACCTGTCGCCCAGCGTCAGCGGCGGCCCGACCGCGTACTTCGACGACGACCGCAGCTACTCGATCAACCTGGGCAACCCGAAGCTGGACCCGTTCCGCTCCACCAACTACGACCTGAGCGCGGAGTGGTACTTCCAGGAGGGCGCGCTGCTCTCGGCCGCGGTGTTCTACAAGGACATCGAAAGCTACGTGCAGCGCACGCGCCTGCTGACCACCTGGGAAGACATGGGCTACTCGCTGGACCTGCTGCCCGCCGGCTTCAGCCCAAGCACGGTGTTCAACGTGCAGAGCTACTTCAACACCCCGGGCGGCCCGCTCAAGGGCTACGAGCTGACCTACCAGCAGCCCTTCAGCTTCCTGCCCGGCTTCTGGCGCAACTTCGGCGTGCAGCTCAACTACACCCACGTCGATTCGAAGATCAAGTACATCTTCAGCTCCGGCACCGGCAACACCATCGTCACCACGTACACCGAGAACGACCTGCTCAACCTGTCGCCGAACTCGTACAACGCCACCCTGTACTACGACGATGGCCGTTTCAGCGCCCGCGTCTCCACCAGTTACCGCGACGCCTACATCAGCACCATCCTGTCGCAGGAGAATGTCTGGGACCTGGACAACAACCAGTACGCCACCGCCGATGTGCAGGGCAAGTACAGCGTGGAGAACGTGGACTTCAACATGTCCTGGAAGGTCAACAAGAAGCTCTCGCTGACCTTCGAGGCGATCAACCTGCTCGACACCGCCGACGAGCGCTACGTCGATTCGGCGCTGTCGCTGCCCGATCGTTACACCCACACCGGCCGCCAGTACTACGTCGGCCTGCGTTACAAGTTCTGACCCGTGCTTCGGCGTCCGCCCCGGGTATCGCGTCCGCTCCCGTCCGTCGCTCCGGGCTGGCGGGCGCGCTGCCGCGGCGGACGACCGCCCTGACGGGGTGACGGCCCCGCCTGGTTCCGCTGTACCGTCACCGTTGTCGAAAGGAAGGCCCCATGCACCGCGTTGCTCCTGCCCTGCTCCGTCCGTCCCGCCTCTCCGCCAGCCTGCTGGCGCTGCTGCTTGCCAGTGGCCCCGCCTGGGCGCAGACCGCGCCGACGCTGCTGTTCCACGTGTCGGCCGAGCATGGCCTGGACGCGGACACGGCCGCCGGCGATCCGGTGCCGAACTTCCAGGACAAGGTGACGCCGGTGGCCGATGGCGCGCACGGCCGCGCCATCCAGTGGGCCGATGATGGTGTGCTGTCGTGGAACGCGCCTGGCAACATCCAGGCCCAGCGCGGCACGCTGGGCTTCTTCTGGCGCCCGCGCTACGCAGTGGGGGAGGCGCCGTTCGTCATCTTCCGGGTCGGCTACGCCGACCACAGCAGCTGGGACATGGCCTGGCTGCGTATCGACTGGAACGGCCACGGGTTCGATGCCTTTGTCACCGACGCCAACCTGGCGCGTACCCGCGTCTCCTTCCGGCTGGACCGGATGCCATCGCCGCAGCAGTGGCAGCACATTGCCTTCGGCTGGGATGAAAACCACGGCGTGCGCCTGTACGTGGACGGCAGGGAGGTCGCCCGCCAGGACACCACCGCCGACTACGACGCGGCGCTGGACCAGCTCGGCCTGGCCGGCCGGGTGATGGCGCCCTACCAGGTGCAGAGCCGCTACAACTTCCTGCGTGGCAGCGACCTCGACGAGATCCGCGTCTACGACCGCCTGCTCGATCCAGCCGGCATGGCCGCGCTGGCCCGCAATGCCGCGCCTGCCACGGCCGTTGCGCCGGTCGATCCGATGCGCGCCTGGAACCACCGGCATGGCTGGGACGGCGCGCCCCCGCCCGCACTGGCCAGCGCGACCACGACGATCCGCAAGGTCGAGTTCGCCGATGCCAAGGACCACAAGCAGTGGATGTGGAAAGCCACCGACGGCATCGCCGAAACCACCTGGCCGGGCGTGTACAACCGCTCGCGTCTGCCCGGCCGCAACGACTATTTCCAGCTGCCGGACTGGAACACCTACGTCGAGGGCGGCCAGCAGCTCGACCTGACCCTGCCGGCCGGTGAAACCGTCAACCGCATCGAAATGCGCGGCGCCGCCTTCGGCGAGCTCGGCCACAGTGCGGGCGACCCACCGGCCCAGCCGCTGTTCCAGCGGCCGCAGGGCGTGGTGCGCAGCGTCAACGACATTCCCGCGCAGACCGGCGGCGTGCTGCACTTCCGCAACACCGAACAGGAAACGCCGATCCAGGAGATCTGGGCCTACCAGGTCAGCGATGCCGCCGAACCGGACGGCACGGTCAAGCAGCGCTACCTGATCGACAGCCAGGCGCTGCCGGACTACACCAACATCGCCGACCTGCGCGCCTACATCGACGGCCGCTACCCGCCCGCCGAGCGCAGCACGGTGATGGCCCTGCCCAAGGGCGCCGGCTCGCGCCGGCGCGGCGCCGACACGTTGCCCGCGCAGCCGCTGCCGATCGTGCACGTGCTGATTCCTTCCGGGGTCAGCGATGCGCCGGCCGCGCAGCCGTTGATCCGCAGTTGGGCGCACAGCTGGGAGAACATGCACGACGGCCTGGACGGGGTTGCCATCGACCTGCCGGCGCTCGACCTGCAGGCCACGCGCGACGGGCTGATTCCGCTCAACATCCGCATCAAGGATCCGATCTGGCCGGCGCGCGACATGATCGACGTATCGGTGTCGGTGAAGCCGGGTCAGAAGCGCACGCTGTGGCTGGACCTGCGCGACCGCATCCTCACCGCCGACAGCCTGTGGATCTCGATCGCCTCGGCCGCCCCTGGCTTCAACGCCGGCGCGCTCGACGGTGCCGAGATCCGCATGGTCTACAAGGACCGCGAGGAGGCGAAGAAGGAGCACCTCGCCGACCGCTTCAATCAGGTCCGCGACAACTGGGGCTTCCTGGTCGAAGAACACACCACCTCCAAGCGCCAGCGCCTGTACGCGCGCGTCTACGCCGATCTGAGCGACCTGCTGCGGGTCGACCCGGACCATGCGCTCGGCCGCCTGTACTGGAACTACATCAGCTACAACAGCCAGGGCAAACCGCCGTTCGTCCAGCCCGAGGCGCCCAAGGGCGTGCCGCTGTGGGCGTTCCGGCAGACCGAAGACCTGCGCTACGTGCGCCGCTTCATCGACTGGTGGATCGACCATCGCCAGATCGCCTACGGCGACTTCGGCGGTGGCATTTCCGACGATTCCGACCTGACCCAGCAGTGGCCGGGCCTGGCGCTGATGGGCGTGCAGCCGGACAGGCTCAACGCCTCGCTCACCGCGTTGTCCGATGCGGTGTACCGCAACGGGATGTTCAGCAACGGCCTGAGCACCATCGAGACCGATGAGCTGCACGCCTACGAAGAGGGCATCAACACCAACAGCGCCATGCTGTACCTCAACTGGGGCGATCCGCTCACCGTGGAGCGCCTGATGGAGACGGTGAAGGCCTTCGACGAGCGCATCATCCTGCCCAATCCGCAGGGCCAACGGCTGTTCTCCAGCAACTGGTTCGGCGGCAACAAGGTGTACCGCGACCCGAACTGGCAGTGGCAGAAGCCCTACTCGTTCCCGGTGCTGCATCCGGCGTTCCTGATCGGCCAGTACAACGCCGATCCAACCAGCCGCACGCTGGTCACCGGGCTGGCCGACAGCTACCTGGCGCATGCCTACACCGACGACAAGGGCCGCTGGGCGCTGCCCAACGAGATCCACTGGGCCACCGGCAAGACCCGCGGCGGCGAGCTCAACAACGGCTCCGGCGGCGGCGATGTCATGCACACCTTCTGGGCGGCATGGCGCTGGAGCGGCGACGACAAGTACCTCAAGGCGCTGGACTACCGCGTGGAGCGCGGCGGTCCGGGGGCCCTCTCCAACCTGGGCGAGAACTACGTCGAGGTGCTGGGGCGCGGCGCGCAGTGGAATCCGCGCTTCATCGCCGACGCCGACGGTGGCAGCACCGGCTTCTCCAGCCTGATGGCCTGGCAGGCCACCGGCGACAAGAGGTACCTGGAGGCCCTGCACGCCGATGGCATCCAGGCCAAGGCGCAGCGCGAGTACATGAACACCGAGGGCCACTGGTGGTCCGACCGCGTCGAAGCGCCCAGCGAGTTCCTGCAGCGCGCGCGCCTGGGCGGCATCGCGCTCAAGCGCAACCAGAGCTGGCCGGGGCATACCGTCAGCTGGCGCTTTGCCCAGCCGGATGCGGCCGAGCAGGTGGCGCTGCTGGTGCACGCGCCGTCACCGGACCGGTTCAAGGTGATTGCCTACAACCTGGGCAAGCGGGCCGTGGAGGCGGACATGACCACCTGGAACGTCACCGCCGGGCAATGGCGGATGACCAGCGGCGTGGATCGCGATGGCGACGACCGGATTGACGGCAAGGCAACGGTCCGCGAGCTCACCCTGGAGCGCAGTGCCTCGACCACGCTGCGCTTCGCACCCGGCCAGAGCCAGGTGTTCGAGTTCGCGCTGGTGCAGGCCGGTACGCCGGTCGAGCAGCGCCCCGACCTCGGCGTCGGTCGTGGCGACGTGCGCGTGGACGGGGGCCAGGTGCACGTCACCGTGCACAGCCTGGGCCACGTGGCAACGCCGGCGGGAACGGCGGTCCTTGAAGACGCGAACGGGCGTGAAGTGGCCCGCGTCGGGATCCCGGCGATGGACGCCCCCCTCGACCTGGTGCCCAAGACCACCACCGTGGCGCTGCCCTTGCCAGCCGCCAAGCGCGCGGGCCTGCGGGTGCGGGTGATGCTGCCCGATGGCGGGGCTGAAGTCACACAGCTCAACAACGTGGTACCGGTGGAGTAACCGCGAGCGGCATGGTCTCAACCCCATGCCGCCTACAACGTCACCGACCCTTCAATGCAGGTCACGCACGCACCGCCGATCCATACGGTTTCCCCCACCCGCTCCACCTGTACCCGCCCGGCCCGGCCCAGTACCGTGCCCTGGCTGATCACATACCGGTCGGGTGAGCTGCCTTCCCGCAGCAGCCACCGTGCAATCCCCGCATTGAGGCTGCCGGTCACCGGGTCCTCCGGCGCGGCCTCACCGGCAATGAAGGCGCGCGACTCGAACTGCGCGTCCACACCGTCGTTTGCATCGCACGCCGCGAACACGCCCACCATCAGTCCCTCCAGCGCGACGTAGTCGGGCCGCACGGCCAGCACTGCCGCACGACTGCGCAGACGCACCGCCAACCAGGGAGGGCCGTTGTCGACCCATTGCGCATCCATCAGGTCATCGGCGGCAACGCCCAGTCCTGCCCGCACGCGCGCGTGCAGCGCGGGCTCCAGGGGCCCCTCGCGTCGCAACGGGGGCGCTTCAAACGCCACCCCGGACGCATCCCGGCGAATCCGCACCAACCCGATCCCGCACTCCTGCACGATCTCCCCCCCGTGCGGCACGCCGCCATTGGCCAGCCACGCATGGCAGCTGCCCAGGGTGGGATGCCCGGCGAACGGCAGTTCACCCAGGGTGGTGAAGATGCGCACCCGGTAGTCGGCGCGTGGGTCGGTTGGCGTCGAGACGAAGGTGGTCTCGCTCAGGTTGGTCCAGCGCGCAAAGGCCGCCATGCGCGCCTCACTCAGCCCATCGGCCTGCAGCACCACAGCCAACGGGTTGCCCAGCAGCGGGTCGGTACTGAAGACGTTGATCTGCAAGAAGGGGTGGATGGACATGGGACGCTCCTGCGCGTGGGGTGGGTCATTCTCGCCTGGCCGCGCGGTGGAAGGCATCGACGGTGGGTCGGCTGCTCCTGGCTCCGGCATCGGACTGCTGCGCGCTGCGCGAAGCCGACCAGAGGTCGGCTCTACGAGGGGGGCGACCAGAGTCGGCTTTGCGGGGGGGCGACCAGAGTCGGCTTTGCGAGGCCAGCAATGCGCGCGGTGCGTGCGCCTAGGCGGCGTCGGTTTCCATGACCTGCAACCGCCGCTGGTACCAGCCCTGCGTGCCATCGGGTTCGAAGACCGCGCTGCGGGTCATCTCGCCCTCGTAGACATGCACCGAGATGGCCAGCTCGTCGTCGCTGGTGTTGCGGATGGTGTGGTACTCGTGCGGCGGAATCAGGCTGCCGGCGCTGCCGCAGTCGCCAAGGATCGCGGGCTCGGCGCGGAACCGGAAGCGCTCGCCCTCGCGTTCCAGCAGCTGGTACTGGGTGATCTCCAGCTGCCCCAGCCACACGCCTTCCACGCACCACAGACCGCTGTGGTCGTGCAGCGGCGTGCCCTGGCCCGGCCCCCAGCTCATCGCCACGATGCTGTAGCCGTGCGCACTGCTGCGGTACAGCTCGCGCCGCGCGTAGTGGTCGGCGATCGGGCGATGTACACACGCAGGCAACTGGATGCGGCTGTCGGCGATGGCATCACGCAACGCGCCACGCAGGGTGGCGGCGATCCGATGGGCATCGTCGTGCTGCACCGCGTGGTCGATGGCCGCGATCAGTCGATCACGACCATGAAACGGCGGAAACGGATTGAGATGCTCTTGCATATCCCCAGTCTAGGCGATCCGCGTCAACGGCGTGTTTGACCCAAATCACGGCCATTGCGCTACGTTGCGCGAACTAGCGATCAATTCGCCGATTTTGGTTTAGCGCACCTATCGATCAGGGAATCAGCATGGAGCGCAGCGCCGGCACTTCGCGCGCCAGTTCGGTGGTGACCAGCGTGGCGAACACCGCCGCACCGTCCGGCCCGAGGTGGGTGTAGTCGAAGGCCACCTTGGCCTGGCCCATCGGCTCGGCCACGGCGTTGTTCTGCACCGCCGGCGCACCCGCGACGGGCGCGGCGCCGACAGTGGTGCCGCCCAGCGCGGCGCTGACCTGTTCCGCGCTGGGGGCGGCCTGTGCCAGCGGCATCGCACCGACCGGGCCAAGCGCCTGCACCACCGCGCGGCTGCGCGCGTGCAGGTCGACCAGCGGCACGTCCAGCTCGCGTGCCACCGCACGCACGACGTCGGCCCACGGCGCCAGATCGTCAATCAACACGCCCTGGGCGAACTGCCGGCGGGTCAACGGCGTCAGCAGCACCGGCTGTGCGCCTGCCGCGCGGATCTCGCGCACGTAGCGGCGCAGGTTGTCCGGGAACTCGCGCTGCAGGTCGGTCGAGCGGCCCGGCTTGCCCGGCTGGTCATTGTGGCCGAACTGCACCAGCACCCAGGTGGTCGCATAGCCCGGCGTGCGCATTTCCGCCTCGGCCAGCGCCCACGAGCCCTCGGCGCGGTAGTTGTAGGTGCTGCGGCCACCGCGCGCCAGGTTGGTGCAGGTCAGGAACGAAGTGACATGGCGGGCGCAGAACGCCGGCCCCCAGCCGCCCTGCACCGCCGTGGTGGAATCGCCGACGAGCACGATCTTGCCGGCACGGATCGGGGTCGGGGCCGGGCGGTCGCCGATCGCCGGATCGGTGGCGGCGTGGGCCGCGCCCGTCGTGAGCCACAGCAGGCTGCCCAGCAGCCAGGATGCATGCCGCATCAGAACGTACCTCGTTGGATGAAGGGAACCTGCTGGTAGAGGCGGCGCTCGCCGCCGCGCGGATCGTCGGCCTGCTGCGAGGTGGCGTCGAACAGCATGGTCTGGCGGCGCTCGAGCGAATAGGTCTGCCACTGCGGCAACGCGGCATGGTTGGGGTCGCCGTGGCGGGCAAAGGCGATCAGCGCCGAGCTCATTGTGGCCGCCACGCGCGTGGCCTCTTCGCCATCGCCGGTGCGGGAGCCGGGCTGGCCGGTGGTGTCGAACACCAGCGGGATGTCGAGCGTGTGGAAGGCGCCGAGCCTGCCGCCGTCCACCGGTGAACCCCAGTCCAGCTGGTAGGCCCAGGTGGGTGCGCCCTGCCGGGCCCGTGCCTCCAGCTCCTCCACCGCGCCGCGCCACGAGCGCCCGGCGGTCGTGGCGGCGAAAAACACGTCCGAGGGCGTGTAGTGCGGATACAGGCGGCGATACTCGGCAATCACCACCGCCGGCAGCAGATCAACGTACTGCTCCTTCTCCAACCTGGCCGGCAAGGTGTCCCAGGTGAGCGCGAAGTTGGCCGGGTCATTGCCGAGGAAGGCGCGGGTTTCATCGTGGGTGTTGCCGATCACCATCGGAATGCCGGCCGACTGCGCCGGCGCGTCCGGCCAGAACGGATGCGCCGGCAGCACGTGTCCGTCCAGTACGGGCCCCACATAGAGGCTGCTGTTCTCCACCCGCGACGGATCGCGCACGCGGGTGGCGGCCAGCAGCGCCTCCATCGGCATCATGCGCAGCGCATCGGTATCGGCCGCGCCCACCGCCTGCATCGCGATCTGCGCGCGCTGGGTGGCTGCGCGCGGGCCTGCCGCAGTGACCTGCTGGCCACTCATGGTCCACGCGCGCTGGAACAGCCCGCGCGCGGCCGGCATCGCCATCAGCGTGGCGATCTTGGCGCCGCCGCCGGACTGGCCGAACACGGTGATGTTGTCTGCGTCGCCACCAAACTCCGCCGCGTGCTGGCGCACCCACTGCAGCGCCTGCACCAGGTCGAGCTGCCCGACGTTGCCCGACGCGGCCAAGCGCGCATCGCCCAGCTGCGCCAGGTACAGGTAGCCGAATACGTTGAGACGGTGGTTGACGGTGACCACCACCACGTCGCCGCGCCGGCACAGCGCGCGGCCGTCATACAGCGGATCGCTGCCCGAGCCGTTGTTGTAGGCCCCGCCGTGGATGTAGAACAGGATCGGCCGCTTGCCGCCATCGCGCAGGGCCGGTGTCCACACGTTGAGGAACAGACAGTCTTCGCTGCCCGGTCCTTCGCTGCCACCCTGCGGCGCCGCATTGCCGTAGGCGAGCGCGTCGCGCACGCCGCGCCACGCCGCCTCCTGCACCGCCGGCTGGAAACGCCTGGACGCGGTATCGGCGCCGTAGGGAATGCCGCGGAACACGTTCACGCCCTGCTCCAGCTGCCCCCGCAGGCGGCCACCGCGCACGCGTGCCAGCGGTGCGGCATCGTGGCGCGGGCCCGGCACGCCGGCGAAGGCCGGCAGCAGCGGCAGACTGGTGGCGCCCAGCATCAGTGTGTAGCGCGCGCTGTCGCGCAGGAAACGGCGCCGGTGCAGATCGGTGGGGGACTCAGTCATGGCGCGTGGGCTCCGGGGGGCGCGAAGATATCCAGCGCAGGGCCAGGTCGGGCCACTGCGCAACGGTGGAGCCGGCAGGAATGCGCACGCCGAAGCCGTGGCCGCCGGACGGGAACAGATGCATCTCGGTGGACACGCCGGCGCGCAGCAGCGCCTGGTAATAGACCAGGCTGTTGTGCACGGACACCACGGTGTCGTCCTGCGCGTGCACCAGGAAAGTGGGCGGGGTGTCCGCGCGCACCTGCTCCTGCATCGAGAACCGGGCGTCCAGCGCGGCATCGGGGTGCGGCCCGAGCAGACGTGTCCGTGAGCCGGTGTGTGCGTGCGGACCCATGTCGATCACCGGGTAGATCAGCAGTGCGACATCGGGCCGCGCGCTGACCGCATCGATGGCATCGCGATGGGGATAGACCGGCGCGTCGAAGCCGGTGCTCAGCCGTGCGGCGACATGGCCACCGGCAGAAAAGCCCATGACGCCGAGGCGTGCCGGATCGAGCTGCCAGCGCGCTGCCCCGGCCCGGATCACCCGCATCGCGCGCTGCGCGTCGGCCAGCGCCGCCTGCCGATCGCTGCGCCCGGCCGGCAGCCGGTAGCGCAGCACGAACAGCGTGACCCCGCCCTGCGCGACGAACGGCGGCACCAGTGCGGTGCCTTCCTTGTCCAGCACGATGCGCTGGTAGCCGCCGCCGGGAATGACCAGCAGGCCGGTGCCGTTGGGGCGTGCGGGCCGGTACACGACCAGGTAGGGCGCATCGACATTGTCGATGTAGCGGTCGGGAAACGCCGGATCGGTGCTGCGCTCGACCACGTTGGGCACGCGCGGCGGACCCTGCTCGCCGGGCACCTGGCCGGTCGGCCACAGCGCGAGGCGGTCCGGGGTGCCCGGGGCCGGCTCGGTACCGGCCGCGCGCCCGGCGGCGTGGAGGGGAAAGCACAGCCCGGCCATCAGCAACCAGCCGGCCAGCAACGGCATCACTACAGCGCGTGGCATCCGCAAACGTCCTTCTGCAGGGGGTAGGGAACGGTCATGGTGACTGCCGGCGCGATTCTGACGCGCTGCACATTGCCAATGACACCGGTTTACCATATACAGCACATCCAAGCGCTGTCGATTGGCAGTGCAACAAATCATCGGGAGACCCGCTTGAGCAACGACCAGGGCAAACAGGACCTGCCAGACCAGGGGTTGGGCGAGATCGCCCGCGCGTTCGTCAGTGCCCGCCAGCAAGGGCAGGCATTGGCTGATTTTCCGGGTGATATTCCCGACGATCTGCTCACGGCCTACCGTGTGCAGGATCTGGCCATCGATCTCTGGGATGACCGCGTGGTGGGCTGGAAGGTGGGTTACATCGCCGCCGAGCGTCGCGACGGGTCCGGCGACGACCGGCTGCTGGGCCCGATTTTCTCGCGTCGGCTCTGGAATGCTACCGGTGGAACAGTGGACATTCCGGTGTTCGTCGGCGGCTTTGGCGCGGTCGAAGCCGAGTTCGTGATCCAGCTTGAGCAGGATGCCCCGGCCGACAAACTGCACTGGACGCCCGAGGAAGCCGAGGCGCTGCCGTCCCGGCTGTTCATCGGCGTGGAAGTGGCCAGCAGCCCGCTCGCCACCATCAACAAACTCGGCCCGCGCGTAGTGGTGTCCGACTTCGGCAACAACAACGGCCTGGTGCTGGGCGCGGAGATCCCGGACTGGACCGCGCTGGACGACGCCGACCTGCGGGCGGAAACCCGTATCGAGGGCGAGGTGGTCGGCACCGGCGGTGCGACCCTGCTGCCAGGCGGCCTGCGCACCGCCTACGCGTTCGCGCTGGCGCGCTCGGCCCAACGCGGCCGCCCGCTCAAGGCCGGCGACCTGATCGCCAGCGGCAATGCCACCGGCATCCATGACATTGCGGTGGGCCAACAGGCATTGATCCGTTTCGCCGGCTACGGCGACATTACCTGCAAGGCCATCGCCGCCGGGTAACCGCGCGGACATGGCGAGCACGCTTGGGAGGGCGCAGATGTTCACTCGCAGAAGTTTCATGGCCACCGGTCTGGGCGCGCTTGCCGTGCCCGCGCTGACGGCCTGCTCACGGTCGTCCAATGCCGCACCGGCCGGCGCGCAGCTGTTGACCGCCACCGACGTCCACGTCGCCGATTACCCGACCGTGACCGCGGTGAAGTGGATCGGCAGGACGCTCGAGGAAAAGACCGGCGGCCGGCTGCGCCTGCGCCAGTACCACTCCGGCCAGCTCGGCCGCGAATCCGAAGCGATCGACATGGCCCGCTTTGGTGTCATCGACATCACCCGCGTTTACTCCGGGGCGCTGAACAACGCCTTCCCGCTGACCCAGGGGCTGTGCCTGCCCTACGTGTTCGAGTCGGTGGCGCACATGCGCCGCGCGCTCGACGGCGGCGTGGCCGACACGGTGCTGCAGGGCTTCGAGCACCGCGATCTGGTCGGTCTGGCGATCTACGATTCCGGCGCGCGCTGCTTCTACAACACCAAGCATCCGATCGTGGAACCGAAGGATCTGCACGGCCTCAAGCTGCGCGTGGCGTCCTCGGACATCTTCATCCAGCTGATGCGCCTGCTCGGTGCCAACCCGACGCCGATGTCGCTGGGCGACACCTTCTCCGGCATGGAAACGCACATGATCGACGGTGCGGAAAACAACATGCGCAGCTTCCACTCCAGCCGCCATTTCGAGGCCGCGCACTACTGGTCGCAGAGCGACCACTCGTATGCGCCGGACGTGCTGCTGATGTCGCGGCAGAGCTTCGATGCGCTGAGCCCGGCCGACCGTACCCTGGTGATCGAGACCGCGCGCGAGTCGGTGCAGGTGATGCGCGAACAGTGGGACGCCTCGGAAAACACCGCCCGCCAGGCCGTTGCCGATTTCGGCATCCGCTTCAACGAGGTCGACATGCCGGCCTTCCGCAAGGCCGCCGACCCGTTGCTGCAGCAGTACCTGCAGCAGCCGGAGCTGGCCGCCCTCACCCGTCGCATCCGCGACTTCGCCTGAGGCCCTGCCGCGATGTCCGACCCGATTTCCGAAACCTCTGCCGACCTGCGTTCGGCACCGCAGCGCGTGCTGGACCGCATTGCCGACGTGGCCATCCACATCGCCGTCATCGCCCTGCTCGGGCTGGTAGTGGTGCAGGGCTGGCAGGTGTTCGCCCGCTACGTGATCAACGATTCGCCGAGCTGGACCGAGCCGGTGACCCTGCTGCTGCTGGCCACGGCCATGAGCCTGGGCGCGGCCACCGGCGTGCACACGCGCCGCCACTTCGGCTTCTTCCTGCTCGCCGCGCACATGCGCCCCGGCCTGCGCCGCGCGGTGGACATGTTCGCCGCGCTGGTGGTGGTGGTGCTGGGCGCGGTGATCGCCTGGTGGGCGGCCGTGCTGCTGCTTGACGGGCTGGACATCAAGACCGCCGGCGCCAACCTGCCACAGAGCATCAACTACCTGCCGCTGTCGATCGGCGGCGCGCTGATGGCGGTGTTCGCGCTCAACCAGATGGTGCAGGCCGCGCAACCGCCGGTTGCCGACGCAGAAGGAGACCGCTGAGTCATGGGTATTACGATTCTCTTCACCGTTTTTGCGGTGCTGCTGCTGCTCGGTGTGCCGGTGGCGTATGCGCTGGCCGCCGCCGCGCTGGCAACGCTGTGGTACCTGGACCTGCCCACGCTGGTGCTGGTCCAGCAGATCTCCGCCGGCACCGGGTCGGCCTCGCTGATCGCCATTCCGCTGTTCATTTTCGCCGGTGAAATCATGATGCGCGGCGGCATTTCCGAGCGCCTGATCTCGCTGGCCTCCTCGCTGGTCGGGCGCCTGCGCGGTGGCCTGGGCCAGGTGTCGATCCTCTCCTCGCTGTTCTTCGGTGGCGTGTCCGGTTCGGCCATCGCCGACGTGTCGGCCGTCGGCGGCACGATGATCCCGCAGATGGTCAAGCGCGGCTACGACCGCGACTTCGCCGTCAACGTGAGCATCACCGCCGCGCTGGTGGCGCTGCTGGTGCCGCCGTCGCACAACCTCATCCTGTTCTCGGCCGCGGCCGGTGGCGGGCTGTCGATTGCCGATCTGTTCGCGGCCGGTATCGCCCCGGCGCTGCTGATGACCGTGGCCCTGATGGTCACCGGGTATGTGGTTGCGCGGCGTCGCGGCTATGGCGTGGAAGTGTTCCCCGGCTGGCGTGCTGTCACACTGCGGCTGGTCTCCGCCCTGCCCGGGCTGGGCCTGGTCGCGCTGATCTTCGTCGGTATCCGTGCGGGCATCTTCACCGCAGTGGAGAGCGCGGCCATTGCGGTGGTATACGCGCTGCTGGTCACCACGGTGCTGTACCGCCAGCTCAACTGGCGCGAGTTCCTTGGCACGGTCACCCATGCCGCGCGCAGCACCGGCGTGATCCTGTTCGTGATTGCCACCGCCGCGGTGTTCGGCTGGCTGCTGGCCTACCTGGAAGTGCCGGCGGCGGCGGTGGAGTTCCTGCAGTCCTTCGCGCACAGCAAGTTCATGGTGCTGCTGATGATCGTGGTGATGCTGCTGCTGCTGGGCACCTTCATGGATCTGGCGCCGATGATCCTGATCTGCACGCCGATCTTCCTGCCGGTGGCCAAGGCCTACGGCATCGATCCGATCCACTTCGGCCTGGTGCTGGTGCTGACCGGCGGGCTGGGGCTGGTGACGCCGCCGGTGGGGTCGGTGCTGTTCATCGGCACCTCGATCGGCAAGATCACCGTCGGCGAGAGCATGCGCTCGATCTGGCCGTTCTGGTTCGCCGCGTTGGGCGTGCTGCTGGTCGTGGCCTTCTTCCCGGAGTTGTCGCTGTGGCTGCCGACCCTGCTGCGCGCCTGACCATGCGGCGCCTTGCCGCCCTGCTGCTGATCGCCCTGCCCTGCGCCGCATCTGCGGCGCAGGCGCAGGACATTCCGCTGCGCGCCTTCCAGGACGCGATCAACCACTGGCAGAGCGGGCACGGCACGGACTACCCGCGCTACCGCCCCGACCAGTACCGGGAGATCGCCGACAACCTGGTGCTGCTGCAGCACCGTGGGGGCGGCTGGGCGGTCAACCAGGATCCGCAGCGGATCCTCGATGACCGCGCGCGTGCCGAGGTGGTGGCCGCGCAGGCCACCGCCGGCGGCAGCTTCGACAACCGCAACATCCATACGCAGGTGGCCTACCTGGCGCAGGCCTTCGATCGCAGTGGCGATCCGCGCTATCGCCAGGCCGCCGTCCGCGGGCTGGATTTCATCCTCGCCGAGCAGATACCGGCGTGCGGCGGCTGGCCGCACTCGGTGCCGTCGCGTACCGCGTACCACGGCCACGTCACCTTCGCCGACGATGTCACCAGCGGCGTGCTGACCACGCTGAGGCGGGTGCAGCAGGACCCGGTCTTCGCCTTCATCGACGCCGACCAGCGCGCCCGCGTCGACCGCGCCGTGCGCCAGGGCGATGCCTGCGTGCTGCGCCTGCAGGTGCGCCAGGGCGACGCGTTGACGATCTGGGCCGGGCAGTACGACCCGGCCACGCTGCAGCCCGCGCAGGGACGCCGCTTCGAGCTGCCGGCGCTGGTCGTCGACGAAAGCGTGGGCGTGGTGCGCTACCTGATGTCCATTCCCGACCCGTCGCCCGAGGTGATCGCGGCGGTGGACGGGGCGATGGCCTGGTTCCAGGCCCATGCGCTGCAGGGCGTGCGCCTGGAGACCTTCGACGCCGAGCCGGCGCAGTTCCAGCATCACCGCAGCACCATCGACCGCCGCCTGGTGGACGATCCCGGCGCACCGCCGCTGTGGGGCCGCTTCCACGACCTGCGCGACAGCAGCGTGGTGCTGGCCAACCGCGAGGGGGAACGCGTGGCGCGCTTCGACCAGGTGCCGCGCGAGCGCCGCACCGGTTACCACTGGTACGGCACCTGGCCACAGGCGCTGATCACCACCGATTACCCGCGCTGGCAGCAGCGCCTTGCCCGGACCGGTACGCGCTGAGCGCGGCCGGACCACGATCCACCATCAGGAGAGAACGGATGCATCTGCGCAAGACCCTGGCGAGCTTCGCCACCGCCTGCCTGCTGCTGGCCGGGGCCGGCCATGCCGCCGAGCCGTCCACCGCCTGGACGCGCGGCATCGAGAACCAGCGTCAGGCCGACCTGGGCAACGGCACGTTCCTCAACCCGGTGTTCGCCGGCGACCGCCCCGACCCGTCGGTGCTCAAGGACGGCGAGGACTACTACCTGACCCTGTCCTCCTTCGACGCCTATCCCGGGTTGCCGATCTGGCACTCGCGCGACCTGGTCAACTGGCAGCCGCTGGGCCACGCCATCACAAAGAACGTGGGCGCGATCTGGGCGCCGGACATCGTCAAGCACGGCAGCCGCTACTACATCTATTTCCCCGCCCGCACCGGCGAGCACCGCAGCAACTTCGTGGTCTGGGCCGACAGTATCAAGGGCCCGTGGAGCGAGCCGATCGACATCGGCCTGGGCGGCTACATCGATCCGGGCCATGCCGTGGGTGAAGACGGCAAACGCTATCTGTTCCTGAGTGGCGGCGACTACGTGCAGCTGGCCGACGACGGCCTCAGCGTGGCCGGCACGCCCAGACACGTCTACGACGGCTGGAAATACCCGGAAAGCTGGGATGTGGAGGCCTACGCGCAGGAAGGGCCGAAGATCAATTTCCGCGATGGCTGGTACTACATGACCACCGCCGTGGGCGGCACCGCCGGCCCGCCGACCGGCCACATGGTGATCACCGCGCGCTCGCGCTCGATCCACGGGCCGTGGGTGAACGCGCCAAACAACCCGATCATGCGCACCCGCTCGGCCGCCGAGCCGTGGTGGTCGCGTGGCCATGCCACCGTGATCGAGGGCACCGACGGGCGCTGGTGGATGATGTACCACGGCTACGAGAACGGGTACTGGACGCTGGGCCGCCAGGCGCTGCTGGAGCCGATCGAGTGGACCGCCGATGGCTGGTTCGTGGCCAAGGGCGGCGACCTCGGCCAGCCGCTGGCCAAGCCCTCCGGAACCTCGGTGGGCGCGCATGGCATGGCGCTGTCGGACACCTTCGCCGGCCCGGCGCTGGGCGCGCAGTGGTCCTTCTTCAACCCGGCGCAGGACGAATACCGCCGCCTGGACTTCAGTGGCGAGGGCCTGCTGCTGCAGGGCAAGGGCCAAACCCCGCGCGACAGCTCGCCGCTGACCGCCATTGCCGGCGACAAGGCCTACCAGTTCGAGGTGGAGATGGAGATCGCCCCCGGCGCGGTCGGCGGCGCCCTGCTCTTCTACAGCGACCGCCTGTACGTGGGCGTGGGCAGCAACGGCGAGAAGTTCATCATGCACCGCTACGGCGAGGAGCGCCCCACCCGCCTGGCCCCCAGCGCCACCGGCGGCCGGCTGTGGCTGCGGGTGACCAACAACCGCCATATCGTCACCATCCACTCCAGCACCGACGGCAAAACCTGGCAGAAGTACCCGGTTCAGATGGAAGTCTCCGGCTACCATCACAATGTGGCCGGGAAGTTCCTGGCCCTGAAACCGGCGCTGTACGCCGCCGGCGACGGCAAGGTCCGCTTCCGCAACTTCCGCTACCGCGCCCTCGATTGAGAGGGCCGCTAGAATCCCCTGACTCATCCCGGTTCGAAACGACATGTCATTGCGCAGCAAAACCGATCCGTCCCCGCACGGATTGACCAAGGGCAAGGCCGCCACGATCAACGACATCGCGCGTCTGTCCGGGGTATCCAAGAAGACCGTCTCGCGCATCATCAACAACTCCCCGCTGGTGCGTAAGGACACGCGCGAGAAGGTCGAGGCGCTGATGCGCGAAGTCGGCTACGCGCCCGATCCCCTGGCGCGCGGGCTGGCGTTCCGCCGTTCGTTCCTGATCGGCATGGTGTACGACAACCCCACCGCCCAGTACATCGTGGACATGCAGTACGGCGCGCTCGACGCGCTGCGCGGCTCCAGCTTCGAGCTGGTGGTGCACCCGTGCGACTCGCGCAGCCCCGGCTACATCGAGGGTGTGCGCCGCTTCGTGCAGCAGCAGAAGCTGCACGGCGTGATCCTGGTGCCGCGTGCGTCGGAAGACCAGGCGCTGGTGGACATGCTCGACGAGATCGGCTGCCGCTTCACGCGCATCGCCTCGCTGCCGCTGGACGACACCTCGCAGATGGTGGTCACCCACGACCGCGACGGTGCGGCCGAAGCGGCCGATTACCTGCTGTCGCTGGGCCATCGCGACATCGCGCTGGTGACCGGCCCGAGCGCCTACCGTTCGGCGCACGAGCGCACCGCCGGGTTCATCGATGCCCTCGCCCAGCGCGGTATCGAACTGCCGCCGGCGCGCATCGTGGAGGCCGGTTATACCTTCGAATCCGGTGTGGCCGCCGCCGAGAAGCTGCTGCTCGGCAAGCAGCGCCCGACCGCGATCTTCACCGGCAACGATGAAATGGCGGCCGGTGTGTACAAGGTCGCCCTGCGCGCGGGGATCAACATCCCGCGCCAGCTCTCGATCATCGGCTACGACGACAGCCCGCTGGCCTCGCGCCTGTGGCCGTCGCTGACCTCGGTGCGCCGCCACACCCGTGACACCGGGCGTACCGCCGCGGCGATGCTGATCCAGCCCGATGGCCAGGCCGCGCTGCAGATCGCCAGCGTGCGCCCGCACCTGATCGTCCGCGATTCCTGCCAACCGCCGGAGGATTGACCCGCGCCGCGATGGCAACGACGCGTCGTCATCATCAACGCGTCGCCACACGCCGGGTCAACCGGTTGCCGATCGCACCGCCTTTCCCACCTGTGCATGGGGCGGCCCGCCCGCCCCACCTTGCACCGCAAAATGACACCGGTTTCCTATCTGGCTAGAATGATCGGAAACCGCGCCGGGGCCGACCCGTCGGCCCACCCCTGCTCTGGAGACGCCATGTACTGCAAGACCCACTACGCCACCCATCCCGACGCCATCAAGGGCGCCAGCAACGACGACCTGCGCGAGCTGTACCTGCTCGACGGCCTGTTCAATGCCGATGCGGTGACGCTGAAGTACACCCACTACGAGCGCTTCGTGCTCGGCGGTGCCGCCCCGGTCACCGGCCCGGTCTCGCTGCCGCGGCAGACCGAACCGGCCTCGGCCGCAGGCCATGCCTTCCTGGAGCGCCGCGAGCTGGGCGTGATCAACGTCGGCAGCGGCAGCGGCACCGTCACCGTGGACGGTACCGTCTACACCCTCGGGCCGAAGGACGGCCTGTACGTGGCGATGGGCAGCGAAGAGGTGGTGTTCGCGTCCGACGATGCCGCCAACCCGGCGCAGTTCTACCTGGCCTCGACCCCGGCGCATGCGCGCTTCGAGACCAAGGCGCTGTCGATCAAGGACGCGGTGGCCCTGGACCGCGGTGCGCTGGAAACCAGCAACGAACGCACCATTTACCAGTACATCGTGCCGGCCACCTGCCAGTCCTCGCAGCTGCTGCTGGGCCTGACCGTGCTCAAGCCGGGCAGCGTCTGGAACACGATGCCGCCGCATCTGCACGACCGCCGCAGCGAAGTGTATTTCTACTTCGATCTGGGCCAGAACGACCGCGTGTACCACTTCATGGGCGAGCCGGACGCGCAGCGCCACATCGTCATCCAGAACAACGAAGCGGTGGTGTCCCCGCCGTGGTCGATCCACATGGGCGCCGGCACCAGCAACTACGCCTTCATCTGGGCGATGGGCGGCGAAAACCTGGACTACGCCGACATGCACGTGCTGGACATCTGCCAGCTCAAGTGACCCCTCGCGCGCCGCCCCGCAGCGCGCGGGCGGCGCCTGTTACGCATTGAAAAGGACCGCATACGCAATGGCTAATCCGTTCAGTCTGGAAGGCAAGGTCGCTCTGGTCACCGGTGGCAATACCGGCCTGGGGCAGGGCATCGCGGTGGCATTGGCGCAGGCCGGTGCCGACGTCGCCGTGGCCGGCATCGCGCCGCCCACCGAGACCATCGCCAAAATCACCGCGCTGGGCCGCCGCTGCCTGGCGATCGAAGCCAACCTGATCAGCATCGAACCGGTCGAGCGCGTCATCCGCGAAACCGTCGAGGGCGTGGGTGGCCTGGACATCCTGGTCAACAACGCCGGCCTGATCCGTCGCGCCGATGCCGTGGACTTCAGCGAGAAGGACTGGGACGACGTGATGAACGTCAACATCAAGTCCGCGTTCTTCATCTCGCAGGCGGCTGGCCGGCACTTCATCGCGCAGGGCCGCGGCAAGATCATCAACATCGCCTCGATGCTGTCCTTCCAGGGCGGCATCCGCGTGCCGTCGTACACCGCCAGCAAGAGCGGCATCGCCGGCATCACCCGTCTGCTGGCCAACGAATGGGCCGGCAAGGGCATCAACGTCAACGCGATCGCGCCCGGCTACATGGCCACCGACAACACCGCCGCGCTGCGCGCCGACGAGGACCGCAACAAGTCCATCCTCGACCGCATCCCGGCCGGCCGCTGGGGCACCCCGGAAGACCTGGGGGGCACGGCGGTGTTCCTGGCCTCCAGCGCCTCGGACTACGTCAACGGTGCGGTGCTGCCGGTCGACGGCGGCTGGCTGGCCCGGTAAGCCCCACGCTCGAACGATGCGCCCACGCGGGCAGACGATGGGCGCCCTCGGGCGCCCATCTGTCATCCGGGTTTTTCCCTTTGCCCGGCAGTGCCGGCCGATGGCCGGCAACTCTCCCTCCAGGAGCATGACCATGCTGCGTTTGCTGCTGTCCCTGTCGCTGCTGCTCGCAGCCTCCAGCGCGCTGTGCGCCCCGCACCGCGTCTTCATTGCCGGTGACTCCACCGCCGCCGCGTACGGCCCGGAGCGCGCGCCACAGGCCGGCTGGGGCCAGGCCCTGCAGAGCTATCTCGATCCGGCGGGGTGGGAGGTGCGCAACCACGCCAAGGGCGGCCGCAGCTCGCGCAGTTTCATCGATGAGAAACGCCTGGAGGCGATCGCCGCCGAGCTGCAGCGCGGCGATGTGCTGCTGATCCAGTTCGGCCACAACGATGCGAAGGTGGAAGACCCCACCCGCTACACCGATCCGGCCGGCGCGTATCCGCAGTACCTGATGCGCTACGTGCAGCTGGCGCGCGACAAGGGCGCCACGCCGGTGCTGATCACCCCGGTGGCGCGGCTGCTGTACGACTTCGGGTCGCTGCTGGATACGCATGGGCTGTACACCCAGGCGATGAAGCAGCTGGCCGTGCGCGAACAGGTGGCGCTGATCGACCTCAACGCCCGTTCCACGCACTGGATCCGTGCGCTGGGCGAGCAGGGCGCAAAACCGTACTTCATGTTCGTGCCCGAACAGAACAAGGCCGACGGCACGCACTTCAGCCAGGCCGGTGCGACGGCAGTGGCGTGCCTGGTGATGCGCGACTGGGTGGCGTTGCAGCCGGAGTTGACGCCTGCGTTGAAGCGCGACATCGACTGCGACGTGAGCCAGCCCGCAGGGCAGGGCGCCGATCCGGGAAAGCCTTCGCGGGTGGTGCACGAGCGCGACATCGCCATCGCCCAGCCCGGCCCGCATGGTGGTGCCGGCCCCACGACCGCCTACCCGTTCTTTGCCGACGACACGGACCTGCCGTTCGTGCTGCGCAAGCGCGTGCTGCACAAGGGCGCCGGCATTGGCCTGCACCCCCAGCACAAGGACGAGATCTATTACATCGTCAGTGGGCAGGGCAGCTATGTGCTGGACGGCAGGCAGTACGACGTGGCAGCAGGCGACGCGTTGCTGACCCGGGTGGGCAGCCTGCATGCGCTGCAGCAGCGTGGGGAGCAGGATCTGGTGGTACTGCTGGCGTATCCGCGCTAGCGCGGCGCAGCCGGGCAGAGCCCGGCTCTACGGTGCGGGGCAGCCGGGCAGGGCCCGGCTCTACGGTGCGGCGCAGCCGGGCAGAGCCCGGCTCTACGCGGCGGTCATACGTCGCCGCCGTCCGCCCAGCCTTCGCCGGTGCCGGCATGGAAGACCGTGTCGCCGTCCTGTACGTCACCGGCCGGCAGATGCGGCTGCGCTTCCAGCGCGGCATAGATCGGGGTGAAGTCCGGTGCCGTGGCCTGCATCAGCTGTTCGAAGCTGTCGATGACGAAGTAGGTCTTCTGGAAGGTGTCGATGCGGTAGCGGGTGCGCATGATCCGCTCCAGGTCGAAACCGATGCGGTTGGGCGCGTCCGATTCCAGCGAGTACAGCGACTCGCCCTTGGACGAGACGATGCCGGCGCCGTAGATGCGCAGCCCTTCGGGCGTGTTGATCAGGCCGAATTCCACCGTGTACCAGTACAGGCGGGTGAGGTGCTGCAGCGCTTCCGGGCCGATCGCGTGCGCCTTGACGCCGCCGCGCCCGTAGGCCGCCATGTAGTCGGCGAACACCGGGTTCATCAGCAGCGGTACGTGCCCGAACAGGTCGTGGAACATGTCCGGCTCGGCGATGTAGTCGATCTGGTCGGGGCGGCGGATCCACCAGGTGACCGGGAAGCGGCGGTTGGCCAGGTGGTCGAAGAAGTCCAGTTCGGGCAGCAGCCCCTCCACACCGACCAGGGTCCAGCCGGTGGCTGCGCCGAGTACCTCGTTGAGCTGGTCGAAGCGCGGGATCATGTGCGCGCTCATGCCCATCTCGTCCTGCGCCTGCAGGAACTCCCGGCTGGCACGGCCTTCCAGCAGCTCACGCTGGCGCTGGTACAGCGTGCTCCAGGTGGCGTGGTCGTCGGCGGTGTAGCTGTCCCAGGGCTGTTCCACGATGGCGGTGGTATAGACCGGCACGTAGCCCTTGTCGGTCTGCTGGTGTTCGACGCGGCGCGGGGCGGTGGCGGTGTCCATCGTGGTGGTCTCCTGCGAAGTCATCTGTCGATGCTAGGGCAGGGTGCGCGCAAGAGGATTGCAAAGTTGCACAGATATGACGGGTTGGCGCAATATCATTGCGTCCATTCAATGTTGCGGAGCAGCAATGTCCGGGGATGCCCAGTTCGACCGCACGGATCTGCGTCTCCTGGCGGAGATCCAGCAACATGGCCGCGCCACCAACGCCGAACTGGCGGCGCGCGTGAACCTGTCCCCGTCTGCCTGCCTGCGCCGCGTGCAGCGCCTGGAGAGCGAGGGTGTGATTGCCGGCTACGGTGCGCGCCTGGAGCCGCGCCGGATCGGCCTGGGCCTGCAGGCGTTCGTGCGCGTGCAGCTGGAGAAGCACGACCAGCATGCCATCGGCGTGTTCGCCGACAGCGTGGTGGAGTGGGATGAAGTGGTGGCCTGCCACGCACTGACCGGCGACATGGACTATCTGCTGCACATCTACGTGCGCGACCTGGAGCATTTCTCCAGTTTCCTGCTCGACAAGCTGCTCAACGCGGCCGGCGTGGCCGACGTGAATTCGAGCTTCGTGCTGCGTACCGTGAAGGACTTCCGGGCGCTGCCGCTCTCGCAGCTGGAATAAGGGCGAGCCCTTGTTCCAGCGGGTAGAGCCGACCGTTGGTCGGCGCCTCAGCCGTCGCACTTTTCCTTGCGGCCCATCAGCCTGCCCATGCGCGAAGGTTCATCGCACGTCGGCTTGGGCGGCGGGGCCAGGGCTGCGGCGCGCGCGCGCTGCAGCTGCTGCACCTTGGCGCGGATCTGCGGCATGACCGCCATCGCGGCCTTCTCGCCTTCGAGGATCGCGTTGTTGCGCTGGCTGAAATCGGCCGCGCCGATATCCAGCACCTTCGGGCGGATGATGATGTCCGCACGGGCCAGCTCCTGCTCGCCCAAACGCTGGCCCATGATCGAAATGGACTGGTTGACGATGCCGAGCATGCCGGTCGGCGACTTGCCGCTGGCCTTGCTGGAGATGTCCACGGCGATGACGATGTCCGCGCCAAGCTGGCGTGCCGCGTCCACCGGCACCGGACTGACCACACCGCCATCGACGAAGCTGTTTCTGCCGATCTTCACCGGTTCGAACACCCCGGGGATGCTGCTGGATGCGCGCACGGCCTGGCCGACGTTGCCGCGCACGAACAACGCGCGCTCGCCGGTATCCAGATTGGTGGCCACGGCAGCGAAGGGCTTTTTCAGCTTCTCCGCGGGACGGTTGTCGACCTGCGCGTTGACGTAGTCCTGCAGCTTCTGGCCTTGCACCAGACCACCGGAGAACAGGCGCACGTCGCGGATGCTGGCTTCATCCAGGGCCACCGCCTTGGACTGCATCTGGAAGGCGTCCATGCCGCTGGCATACAACGCACCGACCACGCTGCCGGCGCTGGTGCCCGATACCACCACCGGCTCGAAACCGTTGGCTTCGAGCATCTTGATCACGCCGATATGGGCAAAGCCCTTGGCCGCACCGCCACCGAGTGCCACGCCGATCTTCACCGGCTTGGCCTGCGCGACCGGCACCGCCGCCGGGGGCGGGGTCGGGCGGACGGGATCGCCGCCGCACCCGGCCAGCAGGCCGAGCAGGGCAACGGACAGCACGAGACGGGTCTGGCGGAAGGCGGTCATGGCATCGGCGTAAAGTGAATGGGCGATAGCATACCGGGTCGTACCGGCCTCAGAAGCGGTTGTCGCCGTCGAGGATGCGGCCGATCCCGCCCAGCACCGAGCCTTCGCCGCGGCTCTGGCCACCGGCCTGCGGCGCGGCCATCCACATCCGACCGGCCAGGCGCGAGAACGGCAGCGACTGCAGCCATACCTTGCCGGGGCCGGTCAGCGTGGCCAGGAACACGCCTTCGCCGCCGAACACCATGCTCTTGATCCCGGCCACGCGGCGCACGTCCATGTCCACGCTGGCGTGGTAGGCCACCACGCAGCCGGTGTCCACGTCCAGGCGTTCGCCGGCTGCCAGCTCGCGCTCCACCACGCAACCGCCGGCATGGATGAACACCCAGCCGTCGCCCTCGAGCTTCTGCATGATGAAGCCCTCGCCGCCGAACAGGCCGGTCATGATCTTGCGCTGGAACTGCACGCCGATCTGCACGCCGCGCGCGCCGGCCAGGAAGCTGTCCTTCTGGCAGACCAGACGGCCGCCATGCTGGTCCAGCTTCATGGGCAGCACGGTGCCGGGGTAGGGCGCGGCGAAGGCAACCTTGGCCTTGCCCTGGCCGGTGTGCGTGTAGAGCGTGGCGAACAGGCTTTCGCCGGTCAGCACGCGCTTGCCGGCCGACATCAGCTTGTCCATCAAGCCACCGCCCTGGCCGCTGTGCGAGCCGTCGCCGAACACGGTGTCCATCTGGACCGAGGCGTCCTTGAACATCAGCGCGCCGGCTTCGGCGATGGCGCTCTCGCCCGGGTCCAGCTCGATCTCCACGAACTGCATTTCATGCCCGACGATGCGGAACTCGATATCGTCGGCGCGCTGGCTGCGGCCGCCCGCTCCCGGCAGCGGCGGCGGCGCGCCGGTCGGGACGGCCGTGCTGGCCAGCAGCTCGGGCACCTCGCCGATCGCCATCCAGCCGCTCATGCCTTCGCACCAGACCAGCGCGCGCGGGTTGCTGCGGGCGTACTGGCGGGCGGCCTCGTCGTCGAGCGGTCCAACGCGGTCGGGCTGGGCGGTGCTGTGGAAGTACCACTGGGTCATGACGATGTACCTGGCTGGAAGGGAGCAGCGCCGGCCGCTGGCCGGCAACCCCGCCATCCTGCCAAATCCGGGCGACGTCCGCCCGGCGCCTTCACACCCGCGTGGCCGGATCTTGGTAATGAATGACCGGAATTTGCGACGCTGTTGCTGTACTGCAACAATTGTCTGGTAGCGCCGGTCCACCACCCCTCCCAACACAGCCTAAACGCCATGTTCCCGAACCGCACTGCCCACGGCCGGTTTCCGTCCGTGCACCCGCTCGTCATCGCCCTCGCCGCCCTGCTGCCATTGACGGCCGCAGCCCAGGACGCGCCCGCCGCCAAGGACCCGGTCGCCCTCGATACCCTGCAGGTGACGGCGCAGCGCCGTGTGGAAAACGCCAAGGACGTGCCGGTCTCGATCTCGGCCATCCAGGGGGAAAAGCTGGACGTGCTCGGTTCGGCCGGTGACGACATCCGCTTTCTGTCGGCACGCGTGCCCAGCCTGAACATTGAATCGTCCTACGGCCGTGCCTTCCCGCGCTTCTACATCCGCGGCCTGGGCAATACCGACTTCGATCTCAATGCCTCGCAGCCGGTCTCGCTGGTGTACGACGACGTGGTGCAGGAAAGCCCGCTGCTGAAGGGCTTCCCGCTGTTCGACCTGGCCGGTGTGGAAGTGCTGCGCGGCCCGCAGGGCACGCTGTTCGGCCGCAATACCCCCGCCGGCGTGGTGAAGTTCGATTCGGCGCGTCCGTCGCAGGATGCCGATGGCTACATCAAGGTTGCCTACGGCAGCTACAACACCTGGAACACGCAGGGCGCCTACGGCGGCCCGCTGACCGACCGCTGGTCGGCGCGCGTGTCGGCGCTGTACCAGCGCCGCGACGACTGGGTGACCAACACCCGCCAGAACGCGCCGGCGCAGGGCTTCGAAGGCTATGACGAAGCCGCCGCGCGCGTGCAGTTCCTGTACGAAGGCGATGATGTCGAAGCGCTGTTCAACCTGCACAAGCGCAAGCTCAACGGCACCGCGCGCCTGTTCCGCGCCAACATCATCAAGCCGGGCACCAACCAGCTGGTCGAGAACTTCGACCGCGACGACGTGTCCACCGACGGCGAGAACTTCTCGGACCTGGAAACCTGGGGCGGCAGCGCGCGCCTGCAGTGGAACCTGGGCCGCGTGACGCTGCACTCGATCACCGGTTACGAGACCGCCGAGTCGCTCAACCACGGCGACATCGACGGTGGCTACGGCGCGGCCTTCCTGGGCGCGGGCAATTATGGCCCGGGCTTCATCCCGTTCCCGTCCGAGTCGGCCGACGGCCTGCCGCACCATCGTCAGTGGACGCAGGAATTCCGCGTGGAATCCAACGAGTGGGGCCGCTTCGACTGGCAGGCCGGCGTGTTCTACTTCGATGAAGAAGTCACCATCGACAGCTTCAACTACGACTCGCTTACTCCGGGCAATCCGCAGACCGGCCATGCCGTGCAGACCCAGCGCAACAAGGCGTGGGCCGCGTTCGCTTCCGGCGATGTCGACGTGACCGAGCGCTTCAAGCTGCGCGGTGGCGTGCGCTACACGCAGGACAAGAAGGACTTCAGCGCCAGCGTGCTGCAGGCCGTGCAGGGGGGTACGCCGGTCAGCGGCCCGTACATCGCCAAGAGCGATGTCGACGACGTCAGCTGGGATCTGAGCGGTGTGTACCAGATCACCGACAACCTCAATGCCTACGCGCGCGTGGCCAAGGGCTTCCGCGCCCCGTCGATCCAGGGCCGCCTGGCCTTCGGCGGCGTGTCGCAGGCCGATTCGGAGAAGGTGATCTCCTACGAGGCCGGCATCAAGGCCGACCTGTTCGACCGTCGCGCCCGCCTGGGCTTCAACGTGTTCCGCTACAACGTGGACGGCCAGCAGTTGATCGCCGTGGGCGGCAGCAACAACACCGCCACCCTGCTCAACGCCGACAGGACCATCGGCCAGGGCGCCGAGCTGGACTTCGAAGCCTACCTGACCGACCACGTGCTGCTCACCCTGGGCAGCAGCTACAACGACACCGAGATCAAGGACCGCGACCTGGCGGTGGCGATCTGCGGTGGCGGCTGCACCATCACCGACCCGACCACCGTGATCAACGGCGGCACCTACGCGCTGGTCAACGGCAATCCGCTGCCGCAGGCGCCGAAGTGGATCCACAACCTGACCCTGCGTGCGGGCTTCCCGATCACTGACGCCAGCGAGCTGTACGTGTACACCGACTGGGCTTACCGCAGCGAAGTGAACTTCTTCCTGTACGAGTCCCCGGAGTTCCGCAGCCGTTCGTCGCTGGAAGGCGGCCTGCGCCTGGGCTACAACTGGGATTACGGCCAGTACGACGTTGCCGTGTACGGTCGCAACCTGACCGACCAGGTGCGTGTGGTCGGTGCGATCGACTTCAACAACCTGACCGGCTTCCTCAACGAGCCGCGTACGTTCGGCGTGGAGTTCACCGCGAAGTTCTGATGGCCGGGCGGGTGCCGACCACGCGTCGGCACCCGCTTCCGTAGCGCCGACCGTTGGTCGGCGGTTACACGCAAGGTCTCCTACAGCGCGCTTGCCGGCCGCACCTTCAGCACCGCTTCCTCGGCCGCGCAGTCGCGGCTGGAATGCAGGCCCGCCTTGCGCGCGGCGACGATCTCCTTTCGTGCGGCCATCAGGTCCTTGTTGAACGCGGCGTTGCCGTGCAGGCGCGCCACGGCGGCGGCGCCCATGAAACGCCCTTCGAGGATGTCGCTCTGCCAGTGCACGTTGCATACCAGCCGGCTTTCGCCGTAGTTGCGGCCACGGGCCTGGATCGCGTCGGCGCGGTCCGGCGCGATTTCGGACAGGATCAACGCCCAGGCCCAGCCGATCGAGGTGTGGCCTGACGGGTAGGAGCCATTGCCGCGCAGGTCCTGCTCGTCTTCCGGACTGCAGGTGGGTTCGTTGTCGACCATGAACGGCCGTGGGCGCTGGTAGTGCTTCTTCGCGGTGCGCGTGGCCGCGCTGGCATCGATGCGGCTGCGTTCCAGCAGACGGTACAGCGCCGGCGTCTTCACTGCGTCCACCTCCACGTCGATGGCGCAGGAGAACTGGTTGGCGCCGGCCGGGAAGCTTAGTTCGGCATCGCGGTGGGCCTGCGCGAAGCGCGGACTGTCGCGCAGCGCCCGTGCCTCGCGGCTGACCTGCTCATCCAGGGCGAAACCGGCCGAGCCGGCGGCCGGCGGTGCAGGCACCAGCGCCAGGCTGGCCGGCACCGCATCGGCGGGCAGATAGCCCACCGCCTTGGTCGTCACCGAGGCTTCCACGGGCGTGGCTGGCGGGGCGGCTGTCGTCGCGCAGCCGGCCAGCGCTGCGAGCAGGGCGGTGCCGAGCAGGGGGCGCAGGGCGGGGAAGGGCGTGAAGGTCGACGACATCGGCAGGTCTCGGAAACAGTCGGACGCGCATGATCGCAGCTTGCCCGCCCGCTGGCAGCGCCGGCCGTCATGCGGCCAGACCCGGCACAAACCACCCTGATCGACCGGCGAATCGGCTCAGAAGATAGGAAACATCTACTGGCGCACGGAATTCGATGCGCTTACGGCATAGCTTCCGCCGAAGGCACGGCCACTTGTCATGCGAATGTCGATCATTGCATTCGATAGTGAACCGCTGCTGGAACCAGGGGGATCACCTGACATGGGAGACAACGGATGCGAAGCAACGCAGGAAGGATGGGCGTCGGCCTGGCCGTGGGCCTGATGCTGGCGTGCGGCGGTGCGCAGGCAGCGGATGTGGTGGGGGTGGCGTTCGTGCACGGCACGGGCGCGCAGACCGATGCGCGAGCCGACTACTGGCAGCCCGGCATCATCGACACGGTACGGCTGGGATTGCCGAACAGCGCCAACTACACCGTCATCAATTGCGACTTCACCCAGTACATGTGGAAGCCCGAGGCCGCCGGCTGCCTGGCCGGGCAGTTGACCACCTTCATCAACGGCAAAGGCATCACCAGGCTGGTGGTGATCACCCATTCCAACGGCGGCAACGTGGTGCGCTGGATCCTGTCCAACCCCACCTATGACAGCCGCTATCCGAAGATCATCCAGACGGTCAGCAAGGTCACCGCGCTGGCGCCCTCCTCGGCGGGCACGCCGCTGGCCGATGCGGTCCTCAACGGCAACACCTTTGAAACCTCGGTGGGCTGGCTGCTCGGGTACACCAACGACGCGGTCCGCCAGCAGCAGGTGGGCCACATGGCCACCTACAACGCACAGAACCTGTACGGCACGGCCGGGCGCCCGGCGCTGCCCAGGCCGTTCCGCGCGGTGGTCGGCTCGGATGTGGAGTCGGCGGTATGGGACAGCAACAGCTACTGCGGAGGCTACGCGCAGAACGTGGGGCTGGAGTTCACCCAGAACTGGTTGAACAGCTGCTCGGACGGCTTCCTGGAGTGCAGCAGCCAGAAGGCTGCCGGCACCACCTGGTTCACCGACAAGCAGCGCACCAACGGCGCCGAGCCGTTGAGCCACAACCAGAGCCGCCGCGAGTGCTTCGGCCTGGGCACGATCCTGCGCAATGACCTGGCCCTGTGAGGAGCACACGATGACTGCAAGACTGACGATCGTGGTGGCCGTGGCCGCCGCCGTACTGGCCGCGCCGCTGCAGGCTGCACAACCGCTGCTGCCGGCGCGCAGCAGCGACCAGGTGGCCCCGCGCGTGGAACGCGCCGCGCTGCCTGACGAGGCGGGTGAACGCGCACCGCTGAGCTTCGCCTGGGCACTGGACCCGACCCAGCCGCTCACAGCGCCGGCGCCGCAGGCCGCGCTCAGCCGCAGCTACTGGGAAACCGTTGACGCCGCCGCGTTGCAGCGGGGCGTGGCGCTGCCGTTGACCGCACCGGATGCGGTGATCCAGGTGAGTCCGGTGCAGGGCGCACGGGTCCTGCGACCCGAGCAGTGGGAGGTGCGCGACCCGACCGGTGCGCTGGCCGTGGACCGTATCGTGGATGCCGGGCAGCTGCGCGCCACCGGCATGCCCGCCGGCACCGGCACGGCGATGGTGCGTACCGGAGGCAGCGCCGCAGTGGGCACCTACCGACTGCAGAGCACCCAGGCGCAGGGGCGCTACGTGGTGCAGGTGCTGGAACCCAACAGCGCGATTGGGCTGCGCCTGCAGGCCGACCGCCAGCAGGTGCTGGCCGGTGGCCGCGTGGTGGTCAGCGCACGCCTGCAGGACGACGGCGGCAGCACCGCGCTGGCGGCGGGGCGCTCCACCACGCGGGCCCTGCCGGCTGAGGGCGAGGCGCTGCTGGTGGCACCGGATGGACGCAGCTGGCCGGTACCGCTGGTGGCCGGCAGGGACGGCCTGCAGGCGCAGGTGACGATCCCGCAGGACGTCGGCACGGTCCAGGGCCTGTGGGAGCTGCAGGCCTTCGTCGGCGCCAGGGGCGTGCAGCGCGATGCCAAGGTCGCCTTCGCCGTCGCGCAGCCGACCGCGCGTTTCAGCGGCCAGGCCGAGGCGGACCCGACGGCCCGCGCCGTGCGCCTGCCGCTGCAGATCGGCGCGCCGGGGCGCTATGAGGCGCGCGGGACGCTGTATGCCACCGGCCCGGATGGGCAGCTGCGGCCGGTGGCGCAGGCGCACAGCGCGGCCTGGTTCGACGCACCGGGCACTGCCCAGCTGCGGTTGCCGTTCGCCAGTGTGGACCTGCCGCGTGGCTATGCGGCGCCGTTCGAGCTGCGTGATCTGCAGCTGCAGGACCAGAGCCGCATGGCCCCGATCGAATCGCGGGCGCGGGCGTTGACGTTCTGAGGACGGCGGGGCGGGGCAAGGGCCCCGCCCCCTTGTGGGCGCCTCCCGCGGGTGCCGGGTCAGCCGGCGAACGCGCTCAACCGCCCGTCCTGCTCCACTACCTGGATCGGGCCGCCGAACACCTCCGACAGCGGTGCATCGCGCAGCAGCGCGGCGCGGCTGCCGTCGGCGACGATCCTGCCGGCGCGCAGCAGTACCACCCGCTCGATCTCCGGAATCACCTCTTCGATGTGGTGGGTGACCAGCACCAGGGTGATGCCCTGGGCAGCCAGCGCCCGCATGGTGGCGATCAGGTGCTGGCGCGCCACCAGGTCCAGGCCGGTGGACGGTTCGTCCAGCAGCAGCGCCTGCGGGCGGTTGACCAGCGCACGGGCGATCAGCACCCGCCGCGTCTCGCCGGCGGACAACTCGGCATAGCGGCGCTGCAGCAGGGGCAGGGCGGCGGTCATGGTCAGCGTTTCACGCACCCGCGCGCGCATGTCCTCGGTGATTTCACGGAAGGCCGGCACCACGAAGCTGGCGAAAAACCCCGACAGCACGGCCTCTTCGACGGTCAGCCCGGGCATGTCGGCCAGCGAGCTGCTGAGGTCGCCGGTAACGATGCCCAGCTGTGAGCGCAGCCGGTCCACCTGCCAGCGGTTCTGCCCCAGCACGCGTACGGCCACCGTCCCGTCGCCGTGGGCCAGCGGGTACAGCTCGCGGGTGATCAGCTTGATGAAGGACGACTTGCCACAGCCATTGGGGCCGAGCAGCGCGGTGTGCTGGCCTTGGGCAATGCGAAGGCTGAGCTCGTGCAGCACCCGCACCTGGCCCCGGATCACGCAGGCGCGGTCCAGTTCGATCAGCGGGGTGGTGGACAACGGGGAGGGGGAAGTGGCGGCAACTGTCATGAATGCGGGGGCATGCTCACGAAGGAGGGTTTGAACTGAATGACGCCGTAAAAATCGCACCGGATGGATGAAGTTTGCAACGTCAGGCCCCATCATGTCCGGAGGTGTACCCGTTTCCTTGCTGGCCGCTGCGGCCCGGAGTCCTGCGATGTTCGATACGCTCCTCAACTTCCTGACCGGCGGTGTTGTCGGCCTTGGCTGGTGGGGCATGGCGCTGGTGCTGCTGGTATTCACCCAGCTGACCATCTTCGCCGTCACCTTGTACCTGCATCGCAGCCAGGCCCACCGCGGCGTGGACTTCCATCCGGTCATCGCCCACTTCTTCCGTTTCTGGACCTGGCTGACCACCTCGATGATCACCAAGGAGTGGGTGGCGATCCATCGCAAGCACCACGCCAAGGTGGAAACCGACGAAGACCCGCACAGCCCGGTGACCAAGGGCATCGGCAAGGTGTTCTGGCGCGGCGTGGAGCTGTACCGCGAGGCCCGCGGCATGCGCGCGGACATCGAGCAGTACGGTCGCGGCGCGCCCGACGACTGGATCGAGCGCCACCTGTACACCCCGCACGCCAACCTGGGGCCGGTCGCGCTGCTGGTCATCAACAGCGTGCTGTTCGGCCTGCCCGGCGTGGCGCTGTGGGCGATCCAGATGGCCTGGATCCCGTTCTGGGCCGCCGGTGTGGTCAATGGCCTGGGCCACTGGTGGGGCTACCGCAACTTCGAGTCGGCCGACACCTCCACCAACCTGACGCCGTGGGCGTTCTGGATCGGCGGTGAAGAGCTGCACAACAACCACCACGCCTTCCCCAGCTCGGCCCGCTTCTCGATGCGCCGTTGGGAGTTCGACATCGGCTGGGCCGCCATCCGCGGTCTGCAGGCGCTGCGCCTGGCCAAGGTGCTGCGTGTGGCGCCGAGCATGGACGTACGTCCGAACATCGCCGTGCCGGATGCGGAAACCCTCAAGGCGCTGCTGTCGCACCGCTTCCAGGCGATGACCGACTACCAGCGCAACGTATTCGTGCCGGCGCTGCGCGAGGAGGCCGCGATGGCCGGCGCCAAGCTGCGCAAGCTGCTGCCGCGCCGCATGCGCCGTGGGCTGGTCAACGACGGTCGCTGGCTCAAGCCCGATTGCCGTGCCCAGCTCAGCACCTGGGTCGATCAGCGTCCGCGCATCCGCGTGCTGGTCGAGCACCGCGCCCGTCTGGCGGCCCTGCTGGAAGCGCGTGGCAACGACGCGGCCGAGCGTCTGAAGCTGCTGCAGGCCTGGTGCCACGAGGCCGAGGCCAGTGGCATCGCCGCGCTGCAGAACTATGCCGCGCGCCTGAAGGGCTACGCACTGACGGCGCACTGAACCGTGCACCGTGTTCACCCGTCAGCCGAAAAACGCCGCCCCGTGCGGCGTTTTTCGTGGCTGCTGCTGCTCGCCAGCGCGGCCGCCCAGGCCCAGGTGTCCGACACCGGCAGCTACCTGCAGCGCATGGACAGCGATGGCGACGGCAAGGTCGGCGTGGAAGAGTACGTGCAGTGGATGCTGTATGCGTTCGACCGCATGGACCGCAACGGCGATGGCGTGCTGACCCGCGATGAGCTGCCGGGCGGCAAGGGCAGCCCGATCACCCGCGAACAGCAGCGCCAGACCTTGATCGAGCGCTTCCACAGGCAGGACGCCAACGGCGACGGGTACCTGAGCGCCAAGGAACTGGCCGCGCCGCCGCGCTGAACCAGCCCGTCCGCAGCGGGCGGGGGCTCGCTAGAATCTGCGCATGCCCGAGCTTCCCGAAGTCGAAACCACCCGTCGCGGCCTGGCGCCGCACCTGGAAGGCCGCCGCGTGCACGGCGTGATCCTGCGCCGGCCGGACCTGCGCTGGCCGATCCCGGCGGAGATCGCCGCGCTGCTGCCGGGCCAGGCCATCGACGGCGTCCGCCGCCGCGCCAAGTACCTGCTGCTGGACACGGCCATCGGCAGCGCGCTGCTGCACCTGGGCATGTCCGGCAGCCTGCGCGTGCTGCCCGGCGATACCCCGGTGCGGGCCCACGACCACGTGGACATCAGCCTGGACAACGGCCGCCTGCTGCGCTTCAACGACCCGCGCCGGTTCGGCAGCCTGCTCTGGCAGCCGGCCGGTGAGACCCATGAACTGCTGGCCGGGCTGGGCCCGGAGCCGCTGGACGACGAATTCAACGGCGACTACCTGTTCCAGCGCAGCCGTGGCCGCAGCGCCTCGGTGAAGACCTTCCTGATGGACCAGGGCATCGTGGTGGGGGTGGGCAACATCTACGCCGCCGAGAGCCTGTTCATGGCCGGCATCAACCCGCTGCGCGAGGCCGGGCGCATCTCCCGCGAGCGGTACCAGCGCCTGGCCACGGCGGTGAAGCAGATCCTCGGCCACGCGATCACCCGCGGCGGCACCACCCTGCGCGACTTCATCAACCCCGACGGCGCCCCGGGCTACTTCGAGCAGGAGCTGCTGGTCTACGGCCGTGACGGCCAACCCTGCCGCCAGTGCGGGCGGCCGCTGCGCCACGCCACCATCGGCCAGCGCGCCAGCGTCTGGTGCGGGCACTGCCAACGCTGAGCCGGCCATCGCCGCATCGTCTCGCGGCCGTCTCTCCCGGGGCGCTATAGTCCGGCCAACGTCACCGGCGGGGGTGTGCGATGAACGAAAGCGCGGATATCACCGTATGGCTCGACTCGGCCCGCGCGGGCGACCGCGCCGCGCTGGACCGGGTCCTGACCCTGCTGTACCAGGAGCTGCACAGCATGGCGCGGCGGCAGCTGGCCGGGCAGCAGAACCGCACCCTGGACGCCACCTCGCTGGTGCATGAGTCCTACCTCAAGCTGCTGGGCGCGCGCGGCGCCGCCCGTTTCGAGGATCGCGCGCACTTCTTCGCCTATGCTGCCTCGGCGATGCGCAGCGTGGTGGTGGATTACGCCCGCAACCGGCTCGCGCGCAAGCGCGGCGGCGATCTCAAGCGCGTTGCCGAGATTCCCGAAAACAGCAGCAGCGGCGTGCGCCTGGACGAGGACCTGCTGGCGCTGGACGTGGCGCTGGCGCGCCTGCAGGCGGTGGATGGGCACCTGGCGCGGGTGGTGGAGCTGCGCTACTTCGCCGGCCTGTCCGAGCAGGAAATCGCCGAGCTCTGCCAGCGGTCCGAACGCAGCATCCGGCGCGACTGGCAGAAGGCACGGATGTTCCTGCTGGCCTCGGTCCGCGAGGACTAGCACAGCGGCATCCGGGCCCCGCGTGGCGGCGCGGGTAGGCAGTCAGCAGGCGGGAGGGGATCGATGGAGGCTTCGCGCTGGCGGCGGCTGTCGTCGCTGCTGGATCCGTTGCTGGACCTGACCGACGCACAGCGTGCGCAGCGGCTGGCGCAGCTTCGCGCCGAGGATCCAAGCCTGGCCGATGACCTGGCGCGGCTGCTGGTGCACGAGCGCGAGAGCGAGGAGTTCATGGCCCAGCCGCTGTGGACCGCCGCGCCGGAGGACAGCCGTGTCGGCACCCTCGTCGGGCCCTACCGGCTGCTGCGCCCGCTCGGGCAGGGCGGCATGGGCGAGGTGTGGCTGGCCGAACGCGCCGACGGGCTGTACCAGCGGCAGGTGGCGCTGAAGCTGCTGCGCAGCGGCTATGCCGACCCCGGGCTGCGCCAGCGTTTCAGCCGCGAACGCGACATCCTGGCCCGCCTGCAGCACCCGCACCTGGCCGAGCTGCTGGACGCCGGCATGGACCTGCAGGGACAGCCCTACCTGGCGCTGGCGTATGTCGAAGGCGAGCCGATCACCGACTACTGCCAGCGCCTGCAGTTGCCGCTGGAACGCCGCCTGCAGCTGATGCTGCAGGTGTGCGCGGTGGTCAGCCACGCGCACGCCAACCTGATCGTGCACCGCGATCTCAAGCCCTCCAATATTCTGGTCACCGCCGAGGGCGAGGTGAAGCTGCTGGATTTCGGCATCGCCAAGCTGCTCGATGCCGACGAGGGCGAGCCCCCGGTGCACCCGCCCACCGAGGCGCGCGCGTTCACCCTGCACTACGCCGCGCCCGAGCAGGTACGCGGCGCGCCGGTGACTACGCTGACCGATGTGTACTCGCTGGGCGTCGTGCTGTTTGAGGTGGTCACCGGGCAGAAGCCGTATCGCCTGCGCCGGCACAGCGACGCCGAGTGGGAGCGGTCGATCATGGAGGTCAGTGCGCCGCGCGCCTCCAGCCTGCTGCTGCGCCGGGCCGGCGAGGGCGGCGCGGCCGGGTCGGCGCTGCGGCGGCTGGCACGGCGGGTGCGGGGCGATCTGGACACGGTGCTGCTCAAGGCGCTGCAGAAGGAGCCGGGCCAGCGCTATGCCTCGGTCGAGGCGTTGGCGCAGGACCTGCGCCGGTTTCTGGAGGGTCGCCCGATCCACGCCCGCCCGCAGGGCACGCTGTACCGGCTGCGCAAGTACATCGGCCGCCACCGCTGGGGCGTCGGCCTGGGCACGGTCAGCGTGCTCGCCTTGATCGCGCTGGCGGTGCTGGCGCTCTGGCAGATGCAGCAGGCGCGCCGCGAGATCGCCCGCGCGCAGGCCATGCAGGATTTCACCGTGGGGCTGTTCGACCGCGCTGCCGGCGTGCGCCACGGCAGCTTCGATGTGCGCCAGCTGCTGGCCACCGGGCAGCAGCGCGGCGAAGTGGAGCTGGCCGACCAGCCGCTGTCGCTGGCCGACCTGGAGGGCGTGATCGGCCGCCTGCGGATCGGCCTGGGCGACTATCAGCTGGCCCTGCAGACGCTGGATCGCCAGCGTGCTCTGCTGGAGCAGGTCAAGGAGGTGCCGCCGGCGCTGCAGCTGGAGGCGGTTACCCAGCGCGGGCGCGCGCTGCGCATGCTCGGCCGCTCGCGCGATTGCGTGGCCCACCTGTTGCCGATGCAGGCGCTGGCCAGCCAGCAGCGCCTGCAGATGCCGACGCTGGTGGCCGAATACCACGCCCAGCTCGGGCGCTGCCAGCAGCTGCTCGGCTACCGCGCCCCGGCGCGTGCCGCCTTCACCACGGCACTGGCGCTGCGCCGCGATGTGCTGCGCGATGTGGTGGCCACCGCCGACAGTCTGTCCGACCTGGCGGCGCTGGACAGCGACGAAGGCCATGCGCAGGCCGCGTTGTCAGGTTACCGCCAGGCCCTGCAGCTGCTGCAGACCCGCGTCGGCGGGCGCCACCCGCAGCTGATCACCCTGCGCCGTCACCTCGGCGAAACCCTGGCCGCGCAGGGCGACCTGGACGGCGCCGAGCGGACCCTGCACCTGGCTTGGGCGGCCGCGGTCAACCTGTACGGACCGGATCATCCGGAAACCCTGTCGATCCGACGCCTGCGCGCGGTAGTGGCAATGCAGCGCGGCGACCTGGACCAGGCCGAAGCGACGCTGCAGCAGGTCCACCGGCTGACCCGACAGGCGTTGGGCGAGCAGCACCGCGATACCGGCCTGACCTGGCACGCGATGGGGCAACTGGCGTTGGAGCGCGGCGACAGCGCCGCAGCCGAGGTCGACTTCGCTCACGCCGTGGCCATCTGGCGCCAGCCGGACTGCGTGCGCCTGCTGCCGCAGGGGCTCTACGACCAGGGCACGGCGCTGGCCGCCAGCGGCCGCTGGCGGGAGGCGCTGGCGGCCCTGCATGAAGGGCGGCAGTGGCAGGCCGCGCAGCGCGGCGAGCTGGACCCCCTGGTGCTGCAGGCCGACCAGGCGATGGCCGGCATCATCGGCGCGCAGGGCGACCCGCGTCAGGCCGGTGAGCGGCTGATCAGCCTGATGCGGCGCATTGCTCCGGCCGGCACGGCCGCAGTGGCGCAGCAGCAGGAGCTGCAGTTGGCCTGGGCGCGGAATCTGATGCGCATGGGGCAGGACGTGGAAGCGCGACGCGTGCTGGAAACGCTTGCGCAGCTCCCGGGCGAGGAGCCCGATACCCGGCAGCGGCGCTGGCGGGCACGCGCATCGCTGGCGCTGCTGTCCTGCGGCGAGGCGCCGCAGCGCGGCCGCCAGGCGCTGGCCGCGCTGCAGGCCGACGTACGCCGGCAACAGCCGCAGGGCGGTGCGATGGCGCACGAGCTGGCGCAGGCGCAGCAGGCCTGCCCCTCGTTGGCCGTGGCTGAACGCTCCGCCGCGTCCACCTCGGCGAATTAACGTTCGCCTGCCTATGATGGCCGGCCCTTTCCTGCCATCGCTGCCTGCATGCAACGACGCGACTTCATCCGCACCGCTTCCCTGGCCCTGGCTGCCGCCGGCCTGCCCGCGCTGCCGGCCTGCGCCGCGCAGGGCAACCAGGTCGGCCTGCGCCGCCTCGGCAAGCCGCAGCCGTTCGACTTCGCCTCCCTCAAGGGCCAGGCGCGCGCGCTGTCCCAGGCGGCCTACCAGAGCCACAGGCGCACCCTGCCGGGTCCGCTGGAAGCGCTGGACTGGGACCAGTACCAGTCCATCCGCTACCGCCAGGACCACGCCCTGTGGGCCGACCAGCCCGGCAGGTACCAGGCCAAGTTCTTCCACCTCGGGCTGTACTTCCATTCCCCGGTGCGCATGTACGACGTGGTGGATGGCACCGCCCAGGAACTGGCCTACGACCCGGCCGCGTTCGACTACGGCAAGAGCGGCCTGAAGGGCAGCCACCTGCCGCCCGACCTCGGCTTTGCCGGGTTCCGCCTCAACACCCGCCAGGACACCGACCGCGACTTCGCCGCGTTCCTCGGTGCCAGCTACTTCCGCGCGGTCGGCAGGGAAGGCCAGTACGGCCAGTCGGCGCGCGGCCTGGCGATCGACACCGGCATGGGCCGTCCGGAGGAATTCCCGGACTTCATCGCCTATTACCTGGAGCAGCCGGCCGCCGACTCCAACACCCTGGTGGTGTATGCGCTGCTGGATTCGCCAAGCGTTGCCGGCGCCTACCGCTTCGCCATCACCAACGGCGATGTGCTGCTGATGGAGATCGACTGCGCGCTGTATCCGCGCAAGGCGATCGAGCGGCTGGGCATCGCCCCGTGCACCAGCATGTACCAGGTGGGCGAGAACGACCGCCGCATGGCCTGGGACTGGCGGCCGGAAATCCACGATACCGATGGCCTGTCGATGTGGACCGGCGCCGGCGAATGGATCTGGCGCCCGCTGTGCAACCCGGCGCAGCTGCGCTTCAACATGTTCGTGGACAACAATCCGCGCGGCTTCGGCCTGCTCCAGCGCGACCGCAACTTCGACCATTACCAGGACGACGGCGTGTTCTACGAGAAGCGCCCGTGCCTGTGGGTGGAGCCGAAGGGCCAATGGGGCAAGGGCTCGGTGCAGCTGGTGGAAATCCCCACCGTGGATGAAACCTTCGACAACATCGTGGCGTTCTGGAACCCCGACGCCAAGCCGCAGCCAGGGCAGGAACTGCTGCTGGGCTATCGGCTGTACTGGGGCGCGCAGCCGCCGGCACGACCGCCGATGGCGCACTGCGTGGACAGCCGCACCGGCCTGGGCGGCGTGATCGGCAAGAAGCGCGAGTACTTCTCCTGGCGCTTCGCCGTGGACTTCGCAGGTGGCGAGCTGGCTGCGCTGATCGACAAGGCCGAGGTGGAAGCGGTGGTGCAGGTCAGCCGTGGCCGCACCGAGATCGTCTCGGCGCGCCCGCTGCGCGAGATCAAGGGCTACCGCGCGATGTTCGACGTGGTGCCGCCGGACGACAGCACCCAGCAGATCGACATCCGCCTGTACCTGCGCAGCGGCGGCCGTACGCTGACCGAAACCTGGCTGTACCAGTACAGCCCGCCGCCGGTGGGCGCACCGGAACGCACGCTCTATTGACGTAGAGCCGGGCTCTGCCCGGCTCCCCACCGTCACAGCGGGAGCGGGGCCTGCATCGGATCGATGCGGCCTTCGCCGCGGGTGATCTTCTTGAACTCGGCGCGGCTGACCGACACGTAGCGTTCGTTGCCGCCGATTTCCACCTGCGGGCCGTCCTGCACGGCATGGCCGTGTTCGTCCACGCGCACGGTCATCGTCGCCTTCTTGCCGCTGTGGCAGATGGTCTTGATCTCCTGCATCTCGTCGGCCCAGGCCAGCAGGTACTGGCTGCCCTCGAACAGTTCGCCGCGGAAGTCGGTGCGCAGGCCGTAGCACAGCACCGGAATGCGCAGCTCATCGACCACTTCGCTCAACTGCCAGACCTGGCTGCGGGTGAGGAACTGGGCCTCATCGACCAGCACGCAGCCCAGCGGTCCTCCTGCGGCGATGTCCGCGGCGATCAGGCGCTGCAGGTCGGTATCGCGGTCGAAGGCCACACCGTCGGCCTTCAGCCCGATCCGCGAGGCGACCACGCCGTGCCCGGCGCGGTCGTCCAGGCGCGGGGTCAGGATGGCCACGCGCATGCCGCGCTCGCGGTAGTTGTGCGCCGACTGCAGCAGGGTGGTGGTCTTGCCGGCGTTCATCGCCGAATAGTAGAAGTAGAGCTTGGCCATGCCGCATTTTATCCGCAGATGGCCGGTGCCGCCGCCGGCGTCACTCGGCCGGTGGCACACCGGTGGCCGGCCCCACCTCCACCGTGCCGGCGCGCTGCATCTGCTCCATCGCCTGGGCCTGCCAGTGCCAGTACTGCGCCGGCTCCCAGTAGCGGTCCTGCAGGAAGCGGTCCACCGGCATGGCCTGCTGCTGCCCGTCCTCGCCGCGCACGGTCATCTTCAGCGCGCCGATCCAGCCCAGCCGGCTGCCCGTCACCTCATTGCGACCGCGGCGCATCTCGCGCTCCTGGCGTGGCTTGGCCACGGCGTCGCCGTAGGTGTCGTACAGCGCCTGGCCTTCCACCAGTGCCCGGTCGCGCTCGGCCGGGTCCAGCGCGGCCCAGTAGCGTTCGCGGTGCACCAGCAGGAAGCGGTCGCCGCGCTCGGCGGCCAGGTCCATCCAGGCATAGGCGGCCGCGCGGTCGGCCGGCCCGCCCACGCCGTTCCACAGCAGCTCGGCCAGGGCCGCCTGCGACAGCTTGTCCGCGTAGCGCGCACCCCGCCGGTAATAGCTCCGCGCCTGCTCGGGCCGCCCGCCCTGCATCGCTTCGTTGCCCAGTTTGCGATAGCGCATGTCCGGGTGCGAGGCCAGGAACGTCTCCGAGCCCAGCACGTCGGCGGCCCACGGGTCGAAGACAGGCGCGTCGGCCTCCGCAGCGGCGGCGGCACCCACCAGCCCGCACAGTACCGCGCCCAGCAGCACGGCCCGGCCCCCTGCAATGCATCCCCTCATGACGCCCCGTGTCCTGCTTCACATGATCCCCCCCTCAATAGCGCAGGGCGCGCGCGCAGGTCAATCCTCCCCGGCCGCCGCCGCACCGGCGCGGCCCGCTACAATGCCCCTCCCCCGGAGTCGGCATGCACGGTCTCAATCCTCCCCAACGCGCGGCAGTCCTGCACTGCGAAGGTCCTCTGCTGGTGCTCGCGGGCGCAGGCAGCGGCAAGACGCGCGTGATCGTGGAGAAGATCGGCCAGCTGATCGCCAGCAAGCGCTATCCGGCGCGGCGCATCGCGGCCATCACCTTCACCAACAAGTCGGCCAAGGAAATGCGCGAACGCGTGGCCAAGCGCCTGCGCAGCGAAGACGCCGACGAGGTGACGATCTGCACGTTCCACGCGCTGGGGCTGAAATTCCTGCAGATCGAGCATGCCTCGGTCGGGCTCAAGCGCGGCTTCTCGATCTTCGACGCCGACGATGCCACCTCGCAGGTCAAGGACCTGATGTACGGCGCCAAGCCGGATGACATCGAAGACGTGAAGAACCTGATCTCGCGCGCCAAGAACGCCGGCCTTTCGCCGGAGCAGGCGATGGCGGCCGCGCGCAGCAACCGCGAGAAGGAAGCGGCCAGCGTCTACGAGCGATACCAGCTGCGCCTCTCCGCGTTCAACGCGGTCGACTTCGACGACCTGATCCGCCTGCCGGTGCAGGTGCTGGAAGAGAACCCGGAGATCGCCCTGGCGTGGCGCGAACGCATCGGCTACCTGCTGGTGGACGAATGCCAGGACACCAACGATGCGCAGTACCGGCTGCTCAAGCAGTTGGCCGGCAGCAAGGGCAACTTCACCTGCGTGGGCGACGATGACCAGTCGATCTACGCGTGGCGTGGTGCCAATCCGGAAAACCTGCAGCAGATGGCGCGCGACTACCCGGCGCTGGAGATCATCAAGCTGGAGCAGAACTACCGCTGCTCCAACCGCGTGCTGCGCGCGGCCAATGCGCTGATCGCCAACAACCCGCACGAGCACCTCAAGAAGCTGTGGAGCGACCAGGCCGACGGCGAACGCATCCGCGTGTGGGAGTGCCGCAACAGCGAGCACGAAGCGGAGAAGGTGGCGGCGGAGATATCCTACCTGGCCACCTCCAAGCAGATTCCCTGGAGTGATTTCTGCATCCTGTTCCGCGGCAACTTCCAGTCGCGGCCACTGGAAAAGGCGCTGCAACTGGTGCGCGCGCCGTACCACATCACCGGCGGCACCGCGTTCCTGGAGCGCCAGGAGGTCAAGGACACGCTGTCCTGGCTGCGCCTGCTGGTGAACCCCGACGACGATACGGCGTTCATGCGCGCGGTGCAGTCGCCCAAGCGCGAAGTGGGTGCCGGCACGCTGGCCAAGCTGGCCGAACTGGCGTCGGAGAAGGACCTGCCGATGGCGCATGCGGCCGAGGCGATCGGCGCGCTGTCGCAGTTGCCGCCGCGCGCGGCCAACGGCCTGAGCCGCTTCACCGACATCCTGCGCGACCTGCGCGCGCAGATGCCGCAGCTCAGTTCCGGCGACCTGGTGCGGCGGCTGGTGAAGGAGTCGGGGCTGGTCTCCGAGCTGCGCAGCGCCTGCAAGGAAGAATCGGTGTACCAGCGCCGTCTGGCCAACCTGGAAGAGCTGGCGCAGTGGTTCGAAGGCGGCCCGCGCGGTGCTTCCACCGCCGACCTGGCCGCGCAGCTGGCGCTGTTGTCGCGCAACGACAAGGACGATGGCGGCAACCAGGTGCGGATGATGACCCTGCATGCGTCCAAGGGCCTGGAATTTCCGTACGTCTTCATCGTTGGCTGCGAGGACGGCGTGCTGCCGCACCAGGTCAGTCTCGACGAGGGCAACCTGCAGGAAGAGCGTCGCCTGCTCTACGTGGGCATCACCCGCGCCAAGGTGCAGCTGTGGATGAGCTACAGCAAGCTCACGCGCAAGTTCGGCGAGCACGTGCGGCTCAAGCCCAGCCGGTTCTTCGAGGAGATCCCGGCCGAGGAGATGCAGCGCGACGGTGCCGATCCGGTCGCCGATGCCGAACGCAAGAAAGAGCGCGCCAGTGCAGGACTGGCGGCGATCCAGGCCTTGTTCGACTGACCACGCGCGTCGCGCAGCGCCGACCCTTGGTCGGCTGCCGCCGGCCAGGGCGAACAGCAGCCGACCAGGGGCCGGCGCTACCGTGTTCGGGGCGCGCATTGCACAATCGGGGCATCTTCCTCCGCAGTGACCCGCATGTCCGCCGTGATCCAGACCGACCGCCTGCACCTGCGCCTGATCGACCCCGACCATGATGCGGCCGACATGCTGGCCCTGCTCAACGAACCGGGGTTCATCCGCAACATCGCCGACCGCGGCGTGCGTACCCTGGCGCAGGCGCGTGACTACACCGCCGAGCGCGTGCTGGGCAGCTATGCCCTCAACGGCTTTGGCATGTACGCCATCATCCGTCGCAGCGACGGCGCATGGTTGGGCAATGCCGGGCTGGTACGCCGCGATGGACTGCCCGCGCCGGATATCGGCTACGCGCTGCTCTCGCCGTACGAAGGCCACGGCTACGCGCTGGAGGCCGCGCGCGGGGTGATGCACTACGCGCGCGATGTGCTGCACCACGCCGATCTGTACGGCATCGTGTCGCCGGACAACCTGCGGTCGGCCGCCCTGCTGCGCAAGCTGGGCATGGAAGATCGCGGCGACCTGCTGTTGCCGCCGCCGCACGGTGGCAACGTGGTGCTGCTGTTCGCCACGCCAGGGGCCCCGGCGGTGGTGGCGTCATGACTGCCTGAGCCCGGCACGGAGGCAGGGTCGGGCGGGCTGCCCGACACCGCGACCGCGCTGCCAGACACCCCGACCGCGCTGTCCGACACCCCGACCGCGCTGTCCGACACTCCGACCGCGCTGTCCGACACTCCGACCGCGCTGTCCGACACTCCGACCGCGCTGTCCGACACCCCGTAGAGCCGGGCTCTGCCCGGCTGCTCTTCAGCCGCCCAACTGCGCGCGCAGGTCCGCCAGCTGCTCCTGCAGCTCGGCCACAGTGGCCTCCAGCTGCTGCACGCGCGCATCCAGCGCGGCGCTGCCACCGCCACCACTGGTCGGCGCCGCCTTGTACGCCTCCGCCAACGCCTCCACGTCCACCGGGCCGGCCAGCAGGTGCATGTAGCGGTCTTCGCGCTGTCCGCTGGCGCGCGGCAGCTGGACCGCCAGGCCGCGCTGGATCATGCGCTCCACATGGTGCCGCAGCTCGTCGGCGTCCTGGAACTGGAACAGGCGCTCGCTGCGGGTCAGCAGCTCGTTCACCGTCTGCGGACCGCGCAGAAGCAACAGGCCCAGAACCGCCAGCTGCTGGCGGGTCAGGTCCAGCGCACTGCCGGCACGGTGTTCATAGCGCTCGGCACGCGAGGAGAACTGCTGGCGGGCCAGCCCCAGCGTCTCCAGCTGGCGCAGCGCGTGGTGCACATCCCCGGCCGACAGGGCCATCACCGGCTCCCGCGCGGTCTTCTGGTTGGCCGCCAACTGGGCGGCATTGACCGTCAGCGGGTAGGCGTCCGGGGTGGTGGCCTCCTTCTCGATCAGGCAGCCCAGGGTGCGGGCCTGGGCCGCGCTCAGCACGGGCAGGGCAGGGGTCTGGACGTCATCGGTCACGGGGGGCTCCACGGTGTTTCAAGGGGGTGCAGCATAGCCGAGCGCCGCCGCCGGCATGAACGCCGCCGGCCAAGCCGGTAAACTGGCACGACTCTGTTGCTGGTGACCCCGATGCGTCGTATTGCTGCTGTTCCCCTGTCCGTGCTTGCCTGCGCCGTGATGGCGCTGACCGCCTGCAAGCGCACCGAAGCCCCGGCTGATGCCGCACCCCCGACCGTCGCCGCGTCTGCCGATGCACCGGCTGCTAGCGGCGATGCCGCCGTGGCCGCCAACGACAATCTCAATGCGGTGCTGTGGATGCAGCGTTCGCAGGAATACCGTGCGATCACCGAGCAGACCTACCGCGCCGCCGCCGACCGCCTGGATGCCGCGCTGAAGGAAGCCCACTGGGATGCGCTGGTGCCCGAAGAGCGCGGCAACGAAGCCAAGGGCCTGAAGCCGGCGGTGGTGCTGGACGTGGACGAGACCGTGCTGGACAACTCGCCCTACCAGGCGCGCCTGGTGCGTGACGGCAAGGAATACGACGAGATGACCTGGGACCAGTGGGTGGCCGAAAAGAAGGCCAAGGCGATCCCCGGCGTGGTCGATTTCGCCAAGGCCGCCAACGCCCGCGGCGTGACCCTGCTGTACATCTCCAACCGCGCGGTTCACCTCAAGGACGCCACCCTCGCCAACCTGCGCGCCGAAGGCCTGCCGGTGGCCGATGACAGCGTCTTCCTCGGCCTGGGCACCGTGGTGGAAGGCTGCGAGCAGGCCGGCAGCGAAAAGAACTGCCGCCGCCGCCTGGCCGGCCAGAAGTACCGCGTGCTGATGCAGTTCGGCGACCAGCTGGGCGATTTCGTCGAAGTCACCGCCAACACCAACGATGGCCGCGACGCGCTGCTGCAGCAGTACCACGACTGGTTCGGCGAGCGCTGGTGGATGCTGCCCAACCCGACCTACGGCGGCTTCGAGCCGGCGCAGTTCAACAACGATTACAGCCAGTCGCGCCAGGCCCGCCACGATGCCAAGCGCGCTGCGCTGGACTACGCGCCGTGAGCCGGGCACCGCTGCCGCTGCGCGATGATGAACGCCTGATCGTCGCGCTGGACGTGCCGGGACGCGATGAGGCGCTGGCGTGGGTGGACCGGCTGGGCGACAGCGTGTCGTTCTACAAGATCGGCATGGAACTGCTGGCGTCCGGCGAATACTTCCAGGTGCTTGATGCGCTCGCCACGCGCGACAAGCGCGTCTTCGTCGACCTGAAGTTCTTCGATATCCCCGCCACCGCCGCCGCGGTGATCAAGCGGCTGTCGCAGTGGCCGGTGAGCTACGCCACCATCCACGGCTGGCACCCGGCGATGATGGAGGCCTGCGCCGCCGCCAACGGCAGCGACATGCGCCTGCTGGCGGTGACCGTGCTGACCTCGATGGGCCAGGACGATCTGCGTGGCATGGGCATCGACCGGGCGCCGGTGGACGTGGTGGTCGAGCGCGCGCTGGCCGCCCGGGCGGCCGGCATCGACGGCGTCATCGCCTCCGGCCAGGAGGCCGCACCGATCCGCGCGGCTACCGGGCCGGGTTTCTCCATTGTCTGCCCCGGCATCCGCCCGGGTGGCCCGGTGGGCGATGACCAGAAGCGCACTGTAGGCGTTGCCCAGGCGTTCGCCGATGGCGCCGATGCCATCGTGGTGGGCCGGCCGATCCGCCAGGCGACCGACCCGCGCGCCGCCGCGCTGGCGATCCAGGCCGAAATCGCCTCGGTCCTGCGCTGATCCCCGCACAGTGCCGGCGCTCCGTGTGCCGGCACCGACGCGTTCTTTGGTGCCGGAACCGCGTCTCGTTGTCGTGTTGCGCACGGTTGCAGAAGTGAATCCATCAATCGCTGCCGGGTCGCTGGCCACAGCGAACTGAGAAGCGTCGCCCAGTCTGTCTCCCGCCTTTGCCGTCGAATCGATCCCGGCACGTGCCCTCCCGGCCGTGTCGTCCGCTTCTTCATCACTGCAAAGGAGTTGCAGCATGCACATGCGTTACCGCGCGGCCGTGGCCGCTCTCGTCGTCATGGCCACGGTGTCCGCCCCGGCGCTGGCCACCCCGCCGCTGGACGGACACAGCCCCAGGATCATCGGCGGCATCGATGCCGAGCCCGGGCAGTACCCCTTCATGGTCAGCCTGCAGCAGCTTGCCCGGGGCGAGTCCGACCACGCGCGTCACTGGTGTGGCGCCACCCTGATCTCGCCGTCCTGGGTGCTGACCGCCGCGCACTGCGTGGAAGATGCGCTGCCGCGTGACTACGCGGTGCTGGCCGGCAAGACCACGCTGGACACCACCGGGCGCCGGCGGGTGTCCAACATCAAGGCCATCCACGTTCACCCGGCCTACGACAGCAGAGCCCTGGTCAACGACATCGCGCTGATCCAACTGCGCCGCCCGATCGCCAAGGGCCAGTTCGCGGTGCCGCTGCTCGGCGGTGACACCGGCTACCTGCGCCGTGGTCGCCGCTTTACCGTGATCGGCTGGGGCGACACCGGCCTGGAAGGACCGGCGGGCGCGCCGACCGTCCTGCAGACCGTGCAGACGCCTTATGTCCCGTTCCGTGAGTGCCGCAACGCCTATCCCAACCTGCAGGCGGGCAAGGTGCTCTGCGCTGGCGAAGAAGGCATCGACAGCTGTCAGGGCGACTCGGGCGGTCCGCTGCTGGTGCAGCGCGAGGGCCGGTGGACGGTTCTCGGGACCGTCAGTTGGGGCGTGGGTTGCGCGCAGGCCGGCTATCCAGGCGTATATGCACGGCTGTCGGACGGGCACATGGCCGACTTCATCCGGGCGACCTGGACCCACGACTAGACCCTGTCGGGCACGGGCACCGCGCCGGTCCCGGCCGGTGTCCGTTCGTTTTTCTTGTTTTTCAATGACCTGCGGCCTCCTATGGTGGCGCCGCAAGGGCCCGGCTTGCCGCTGCAGGGCCCCAGGCCGCAAGATGCGGACCGGTCCGGGGAGTCCGAATTCATGTCCATGCCGTTGATGCCAGGGCGTTGTCGAGAGTGGGTACTGGCGCTGTCGTTCTGCGGCCTGGTGCTGCTCAGTGCGTGCAAGCGCGATCAGATCGATCCGGATGCGCCAGCCGCCGAACCGGTGGCGGCCCTGCGCCAGCTTGCCCGCCTCGTCGCCGACAATGACCTTGTCGGCTACGCGCAGGCGTCGGTGCCGCCGGCCCAGTACGACCGCCTGCAGGCGGCCTGGGCCCAGGGACGCAGCCGCTGGCCGCTGACCGAACTGCCGCTTGATGGTCAGTTCCTGCCGATGATGGCCGCGCTGTCACGGCCGGACGCGCCGCAGCGCCTGCAGCGCGCCTTCGACGCGCAGATTGCCGGCCAGGCCACGGGGGTGCGCCAGGCGGCGCATTCGATGGGACTGTTCGGTGTGCAGTACCTGCGCAACCAGAGCGACTACAGCGAAACCGAGCGCGCCCACTACACCCAGGTGGTCGACGCGCTCAGCCGCTGGGCGGCCGCCGCCCCGCTGACCGACAAACAGCGCGCCCGCACCACCATCACCCTGCTGACGGCCACGGCGCGGACCGCCGCGCTGTCCACCGAGGAACAACTGCAGGCCGCGGGCATGGAAGGTTCGCTGCGCCGGCTGGGACCGTTCGCCAAGGCCTTCAAAACCGCGCTGGCCAGTTACGGCCTGTCGCTGGACACGGCGCTGACCGAACTGCGCGGCGAACTGGTGTCCCAGCAGGGCGATACCGCCGTGGTGCGGATCCAGTACCCGCTGGCGGGCGAACAGATCGACGCACAGGTGCGCATGACCCGTCGCGAGGGCCACTGGTACGTGACGCGGACGCTCGAAGACACCGACGCGCTGCTGCGGACCGCCGAGGCCGCACAAGCTGAACATGACGCCGCCAAGGCGGCTGAAGCAGAGGCGGCCGCTGCGGTCAAGGACGATGCTTCCGCACCGGCTAAGCCATAATGAAGCCGATGCCGAACCAGAATCCCCTGCCTTTCCCCGGCGAAGAGCCGCCCAAGACGCCGGACGCACCGTCCGCGTCGCCCGACACCGCGCCCGTTGCCGGCAGTCCGGCCGAGCCCGGTGAGGCGCCGGCTGCGGCCGACCCGGCGGCAACCGCGCCGTCCGCCATCGTGCCCGGAACCCGTGCCCCGGTGGGCCGCCGCCCGTGGTGGGCGCGCCTGCTGGGCCGGCTGGTCGAGCCGTGGCTGTCGCTGAAGATCGAACCGGAACATCCCGGCCAGTACAACGACGGCCGCCCGGTGGTCTATGTGCTGGAAGACTACGGGCTGTCCAACGCGCTGATCCTGGACAAGGCCTGCCGTGAAGCCGGCCTGCCCTCGCCGCTGGTGCCCATCGCCGGCGACCCGACCGGGCGCCGGCGTGCTTACCTGGCGCTGTCCCGCCGCAGCAGCAGCAACTCGCTGATTCCCGAGCAGCGCGGCGCCAAGACCCATTCGGATTCGCTGGCCAAGGTGCTGCAGGCCCATCGCGCACGCGATGAGCTGGACGTGCACCTGGTGCCGGTGTCGATCTTCGTCGGACGTGCGCCGGACAAGCAGAGCGGCTGGTTCGCCGTGCTGTTCTCGGAAAACTGGGCACTGGTGGGCCGGTTCCGTCGCCTGCTGGCCGTGCTGCTCAACGGCCGCAGCACCATCGTGCGCTTCGCGCCGCCGATTTCCCTGCGCACCACCGTGGACGAGGGGCTGGACCCCGAGCGCACCGTGCGCAAGCTGCAGCGGGTGCTGCGCACGCACTTCCGCCGTATCCGTGAATCGGTGATCGGTCCGGATCTGTCCACCCGCCGCCTGCTGGTGGACAAGGTGCTCGATGCCGACACCGTGCGCGAGGCGATCGCCTCGCAGGCCAAGCGCGACAACTCCAAGCCGGCCGATGCCTGGAAGAAGGCGCATGCCTACGCCTGGGAAATCGCCGCGGACTATTCCAGCCCGGTGGTGCGCTCGGCGAGTTTCATGCTCAGCCACGTCTGGAACCGCATCTATGCCGGCGTGCTGGTCCATCACCTGGACAAGTTCAAGGCGGCCGCGCCCGGGCACGAAGTGGTCTACGTGCCCAGCCACCGCAGCCACATGGACTACCTGCTGCTGTCCTACCTGCTGTACGACCGTGGCATTGTGCCGCCGCACATCGTGGCCGGCATCAACCTGAACCTGCCGGTGGTGGGCACGCTGCTGCGCAAGGGAGGCGCGTTCTTCATCCGCCGCTCCATCCGCGGCAACGCGCTGTACTCGGCGGTGCTCAGCGAGTACGTGGCGCAGCTGGTGGCGGGTGGCTACTCGATCGAGTACTTCGTCGAGGGTGGCCGCTCGCGAACCGGTCGCCTGCTGCAGCCCAAGGGCGGCATGATCTCGATGACGCTGCGCGCGTTCCTGCGCCAGCCGCGCAAGCCGGTGCTGTTCCAGCCGGTCTACATCGGCTACGAAAAGCTGATGGAAGGCGGCAGCTACCTGGATGAGCTGTCCGGGCGGCCCAAGGAAAAGGAATCGATCTGGCAGCTGCTGTGGTCCATTCCCAAGGTGCTCAAGCAGAACTACGGCCAGGTCGTGGTGAACTTCGGCGAGCCGATCGCGCTCAACGACGTGCTGGCCCAGCAGGCGCCGGAGTGGAATGGGCAGCCGGTCGGCGAAGACGAGAAGCCGTCGTGGCTGTCGGGCACGGTCGACCACCTGGCCGAACGCATCCAGGTGCATATCAACGGCGCCGCCGACGTCAATCCGATCAACCTGCTGGCGCTGGCGCTGCTGTCCACGCCCAAGCATGCGATGGGCGAGGCCGACCTGATCGCGCAGATCGAGCTGTGCAAAACCCTGCTGGTGGAGATGCCGTACTCCGATCGCGTGACGGTGACCCCGCACTCGCCGGAGCGGATCATCGCCCATGCCGAGGAAATCAACGTCCTGACCCGCATCAAGCACCCGCTCGGTGATGTGCTCAGCGTCAGCGGCGATACGGCAGTGCTGCTCAGCTACTTCCGCAACAACGTGCTGCACCTGTTCACGGCCTCGTCGTGGGTGGCGTGCTGCTTCCAGAACAACCGTCGCATGAGCCGTACCGGCCTGGTGCAGCTGGGCCGCACGG
>NZ_JBMWDP010000021.1:0-79266 GCF_049545505.1 Stenotrophomonas sp. NPDC077421
GATGCTGCTTCGTCGTGCGACCCGGAGGTCTTTTCGTCGAAGCGAGCCGCCTATTATGTCAGGCTTTTCGTTTCCGTCAACACCTTCTTTCGAAGGATGTTGCCGCCGCCTTGGTTGGGTGTTCACCGGGGTGAAGACCGCGTCGCAGCGAGGGAGCGAATACTAAAGACTTCTGAAAATTCGTCAAGGCTTTTCTTCGATCTTTTTCATCGACGCGTCATCAATGCGTGCTGCTCATCTGCAGCCGCGGCAGCACGCGCGTTGCGCGTGCTGCCGCAGGCTTGCTAACAATGCATGTCTTGTCGTCAGGGATGCATGCGATGTCTGCGGTAGCCAAGCGTTCGTTGTTGCGCGATATGTCGTTGCCTGCGGTGATGGCCGGCTTCATTACGGTGTTGGTGGGCTTTGCTAGCTCGGCGGTGATCGTGTTCCAGGCCGCGCGCGCGATGGGCGCATCGCAGGCGCAGATCGCCTCGTGGATGTGGGCGCTTGGACTGGGCATGGGCATCACCTGTATTGGCCTGTCGCTGCGCTACCGCGTGCCCGTGGTGACAGCATGGTCGACGCCAGGCGCGGCCATGCTGGTGGTCGGTGCCGGTGCGGTGGGCTACAGCGATGCGATCGGTGCCTTCGTGCTGGCAGCGGTGCTGGGCATGATCGCCGGCTTCTCGGGGATCTTCGCGCGGCTGATGCAGCGGGTACCGATGGCGTTGGCCGCAGGCATGCTGGCCGGTGTACTGCTGCGCTTTGGGCTGGATGTGTTCGTGTCCATGCAGACGCAGCTGGGCATGGCACTGGCCATGTTCGCCACCTGGTTGATCGGGCGCCGGCTGTTCCCGCGCTATGCCGTGATCGCCACGCTGGGCGTGGGTATTGCCGTGGCTGCCGGCCAAGGACTGCTGCAGTTGCAGGATGTCCGCCTGCAACTGGCCACGCCGGTGTTCACCTGGCCCACGTTGTCGTGGGCGGCGGTGATCGGCGTTGCGCTGCCCCTGTTCGTGGTGACGATGGCTTCGCAGAACATTCCCGGCGTGGCCGTCATCCGCGCATCCGGCTACGACACGCCGGTGTCGCCGGTGATCGGCTGGATCGGCGTGGTGAACACGCTGCTGGCGCCCTTCGGTGCTTACGGACTCAACCTGGCGGCGATCACCGCCGCGATCTGCATGGGCCGGGAGGCGCATGAGGATCCCGCGCGCCGGTATACCGCCGCGGTGGCCGCCGGCGGCTTCTATATTCTGGTGGGCCTGTTCGGTGCGACGGTGGCGGCGGTGTTCGCGGCCTTCCCCAAGGAGCTGGTGGCCTGCGTGGCCGGCATTGCCCTGTTCGGCACGATCGCCAACAGCCTGTCGATGGCGCTGCGGGAGGAGGCCGACCGCGAAGCGGCCCTGGTGACGTTCCTGGTCACCGCGTCGGGGCTGTCATTGGCCGGCATCGGTTCGGCCTTCTGGGGACTGGTGGCCGGGGGTATCTGCTTGCTGGTGCTGCGGCCGTCCGCAGCGCGCGGCTGAGCCGGATCAGGGATCCAGCAGGAAGGTCAACGCGCCGATCAGCACCACATAAATGGCCATGCCAACGAACACCGCCGACCAGCGGGTGCCGCCCAGGCCAGCCAGTGCGGCGTGCTGGGCCGTCGCGTCACCGGGATGACGTGCCTGGGCCAACGCGATCATCCGCTGGGCATGCCGCAGATACAGGTAATTGCCCACGGAACCGGCCGCGACGCTGGTCGCCACGGTGACCACCAGCGATACGCTGTCGCTGGCCCCGGCCAGGGTTTCCAGAATGGACAGGACGGTGAGCGCGCCGATCCACATGGCGGCCTGCGCGTACATGCGGCGATACAACATCCAGAACGCGCCAAACAGGAAGGCCGGCCAGCTCCAGGCGGTGGCGCTGGCCGCCTGACCGTGGGGCGCCAGGTCCAGCCGCCATTTGCGGCGGTATACCGGGAAGTTGCTGCCGACGAAGGCGGCATACGCCTGCTGCCCGTCCACCAGTGGTGCGTGCGCCGGCATGGCGCGGGCATCGACGGCAGATGCCGGCGCAGCATAGGGATCCTGGGACGGCTCGACCGGCGTCGGCGCGGTCATCGCCAGCTCGGCCACGCTGTGCAGGGGCTCCCATTGCGGCATGCCTTGCCGCCAGACCAGGGTGTCGGCGGTGATCTGGCCCTGCCCCAGCAGGTGCTGGAGCTGCACAGCGGGCAGCGGTCCGTGCCGCTGTTGCTGGTGATCGGCGTAGTACCACGGGGTATCGGACATGACTCGTTCCTGGAGGGAGAAGCACCGGTTCGCCCGTCCGGGCGTCGGCTGGGGGATTACAGGGGCAGCACGCGGAAGGTCTGGGTGAGCGTGTGGCTGGCGCCGGCCGGCAGGGTGATGACATCCGGACCGGCGTTGGCGACCTCCAGACACACATAGTTGCGCCAGCCTGCCCCGACGTCGGCCATGCCTGCCGCCCCCGCCTGGCCCGGGTTCCAGGCCACCAGCGAGCGGCTGCCCTGGGTGGTGATTTCGATGCGCCGCTTCAGCCCGGGGTCCTTGAGCACGTAGCGGCCGCCAGCGCCGGTATAGATGCGGTCGCTGCGGCCGGGATCGCGCGGGTCGCGCAGGTTCCAGTCGCCCTGCTGCACGCGCGGGGTGGCGTAGTTCTCGAACTTGTCCAGATAGGTGAGGCCATCCAGCCCCTGCACGTCCACGGCCGTGGCGTCGTCCACCCGGAAGTAATTGTGCAGGGCCTGGGTGAAGCTGACCGGCTGGCTGCCGCTGTTCTCGGTGATCAGGCGCTGCTCCAGCGTGCGGCCGATGCGCAACTGCATGGTCAGGCGCAGCGCCAGGTTGTCCAGCGGCGGCGGGGTCAAGGTGAGCAGTACGGTGCCGTCGGCTTCGCGGCGCGCCTCTTTGAGCGTCCACGCCACGTTGCGCACGAACCCATGCGAGGGCACGTCGGTGCCCTGCCCCTGGCGGCCGAAGTACGGCCAGCACACCGGGCTGCCGCCCCGGATCGGAGTGGGCATCGGCTGCGCGCTGGGTGACAGCCACAGGAGATCCTGGCCGCCCTTGGGAACATAGGACAGCAGTTGCCCGCCGAACACCGATATGGCGGCGCTGGCAAACGGGGTGTCCACCTTCCAGACGGGGAAGCCCTGCACGGTGCCCAGGCTCAGGCCCTCGACCTTGGGCAGGGCGGCGCCAGGGCCGGCCGGAGACTGCACCAGGCGGGCGTGGTTGGGCGGGAGGGTGAACACAGTGGATGCGGGCATGGTGGTGGTCGAAGGAATCGGAAGGGGAGGCGCACTGCGCAATGCAGTGAGGATGCGTTGGCCGGCGCGACCGTCGGTGGTGGTCCAGCCCAGGTGCTGCTGTTCGATCTGGATGGCGCGGCGGGTGGCGGTGCCGATCATGCCATCGGCGGCGCCGATGTCGTGGCCACGCGCGAGCAGCAGGCTCTGCAGCTCACGGCGCTCGCTGCGGCCGATGCCGGGATCGTCAGTGGGCCAGGCCGCGACGATGCCCGGCCCGCCGCGCAGACGGTCGGACAGGGTGGCGATGGCCAGGGCATAGCTCTCTGCGGCGTTGTAGGCGTAGATCGCGTCGTAGTTGCGGAACACCAGCCAGGCCGGTCCCGTGGCGCCGGTCGGCAGCAGCAGGGCGGCGTTGCTGTCGGCGGGCAGGCCGTCCGGGGCAAGCGCGCCGCCGGCCACGGGGACGATGCCCAGCGCGCGCCAGGCGGCCAGTGGCTTGCGCTGGGTGCGGCCGGCCAGCGATGCGTTGAAGCCGGTCGGGAGTTTGACCTCCAGGCCCCAGGGCTGGCCGGTCCGCCAGCCGGCCTTGGCCAGGTAGTTGGCGGTGGAGGCCAGGGCATCGGGGATGCTGGCGACCAGATCGCGGCGACCGTCGCCATCACCGTCCACCGCGATGCGAGCGTAGGTGGACGGCATGAACTGGGTATGCCCGAACGCACCGGCCCAGGAGCCGGTGAGTCCCTCTGCCTGGAGCTCACCGGCGTCGAGCAGCCTGAGCAGGGCCAGCAGCTCGCCGCGGAAGAACGGTTGCCGACGGCCGTTGCAGGACAGCGTGGCCAGCGACTGCAGCAGCGGGCGCTTGCCGAAGACGCGACCGTAGTCGCTTTCCACCCCCCACACGGCCACGATGGTGGCGGGATCGACACCGTACTGCGCCGATACCGTGGCGAGCAGATCGCGATGCAGGGAGAGACGCGCACGGCCATCGTCCACGCGCTGGGTGTCCACCAGCGCGGCGAGGTAGTCCCACAGCGGCGTGGTGAACTCGGGCTGGGCATCCAGGAGCGGCAACACGCTCAGGTCCGGGGTGAGACCGGAGGTGAGGCGTGTGAATCCGTCAGCGCTGATGCCCTGTTTGAGCGCCTGCGGTTCCAGTGTGGCCAGGCAGCGGTCCAGATCGTCCTGCGGCGCGGCGGCAACCGAGGCGCTGGCCAGGCACATCGCGCCCAGCAGCCAGCCGGTGTAGAGCCTCATTGGCGGAAATCCTTGCAGCCAAGTGGACCTGCATCATAACGGTGCGCGCGCAGTTCAAGCCGGCTGCAGCAGTCGCAGGCCGAAGGCCGGCTCAAACGCGTTCCACGCCGCGCTCGCGCGCAGGCCGGCCTCGGCGACCAATGACGCAAATGACGCATCGGTGTACTTGTGGCTGTACTCGACCGTCATCGCCTCGCCGTCGGCGAAGTCGAACGCACGGCCGTCGACGTGCACGGTCTGGGCGCGGGTGCTGACCAGTTCGGTCTCGATGCGCAGGCGCGGCACGCTGTAACGGGCCCGGTGGCGGAAGCCGTCGAGGTCGAAGTCGCTGCCGATCTCGCGGTTGAGCCGGCGCAGCAGGTTGAGGGTGAAGTCGGCGGTGACACCCGCGGCATCGTTGTAGGCCGATTCGATCAGCACCGGGTCCTTGTGCAGGTCGATGCCGATCAGGGCCAGGCCATCAGCGCCCATTGTCTGGCGCATGGCCCGCAGCAGCGCCACGGCATCGGCGTGGGCGAAATTGCCCAGCGTGGAGCCGGGGAAGAACAGCAGCCGACGGGCCGGCGGGCGCTGCGGCGCCGGCACCTGCACCGGGCGGGTGAAGTCGGCGCAGACCGGCAGCATCTCGATGTCCGGCAAGGCCTGGGCAAGCCGCGTGATGCTGGCCAGCAGGGCGGCACGCGAGATTTCGATCGGGGTATAGGCGACCGGATCGGTGAGCGCGTGCAGCAGCAGTTCGGTCTTGCGGCCGCTGCCGCTGCCCAGCTCGACCACATGCAGGCGCGGGCCGACCACCTTGGCGATGTCGTGCGCGCAGTCCTGCAGCAGTTTCAGCTCGGTGCGTGTCGGGTAGTACTCGGGCTGGCGGGTGATCTGCTCGAACAGCGCCGAGCCACGGGCGTCGTAGAAGTACTTGGACGGCAACTGGCGCGGCCGGATGGAGAGGCCCTGCACGATATCGGCGGTGATGCGGGCGCGGTCGGGCTGCAGGTCGGTGAGCGCTTCGAGTGCGTCGCTGACCGTGCTCATGCGGCGTCCCGGGCCAGGCGCAGGCCGGCGAACTGCCAGCGCGCCGAGGGGGCGAAGAAGTTGCGGTAACTGGCGCGGACGTGTCCGGCCGGTGTGGCGCAGCTGCCGCCGCGCAGGATCCATTGACCGTTCATGAATTTACCGTTGTATTCGCCGAGATGGCCCGCGAAGGGGCGGAAGCCGGGATAGGCGCCATATGCGCTGCTGGTCCATTCCCAAACATCACCGAACAGCTGCTGCAGCGGGGCCTCGCGGCCGCCGGCAGGGTGCAGTCGATCGGCGTCGGCGAAGTGACCGTCGACCGGCTGACCCGCGGCGGCGGCCTCCCATTCGAACTCGGTGGGCAGGCGCAGGCCCCGCCAGCGCGCGTAGGCATCGGCTTCGTAATAACTGAGGTGGCAGACCGGCGCGTGCGGGTCGAGCGCACGCCAGCCGCCCAGGGTGAACTCGCGCTGCAGGGCATCGTCCCAATACAGCGGATGCTGCCAGTGCTCGGCCTGGCACAGCGCCCAGCCCTCGCTCATCCAGTGCGCCGGCTCTCGATAGCCACCGGCCGCCACGAACTGGCGGTACTCGTCGTTGCTCACCGGCCGGTTGGCCAGCGCGTGGGCGGGCACCAGCACCCGGTGCACGGGCGACTCATTGTCGTAGGCGAACCCGGCGTGGGCTGGCCATGCCGGGGCGCCGATCTCCACGATCTGCTCGGGGCTTTCCTGCCAGCGCAGCGGCACGGCCGTGCTGGGCGAACAGGCGAGATCATCACGGTAGGCCGGTTGCAGCGGGTTGCACCACAGCGCGTGCTTGATGTCGGTCAGCAGCAGCTCCTGATGCTGTTGTTCGTGCTGCAGGCCGAGCAGCAGCTGATGGTGTGTGGTGGCATCGAGCACACCAGCCTGCACCAGAGCGATCACCTGCTGGTCGACCTCGGCACGGTAGTGCAGCACCTCCTGCAGCGACGGGCGCGAGAGCAGGCCGCGCTGCGGGCGCGCGTGCGCCGGGCCGATGCTCTGGTAGTAGCTGTTGAACAGGTAGTGCCAGTCGGGGTTGAACGGCGCATAGCCCGGGCGGTTGGCCAGCACAAAGCGCTCGAAGAACCAGGTGGTGTGGGCCAGGTGCCACTTGGTCGGGCTGGCGTCCGGCATGCTCTGCACCATCGCATCTTCGGCGCTGAGCGGTGCGGCCAGCGCGACGCTGCGGGCACGGATGCCGGCGTAGCGGGCGGCCAGTGCCGCGGCCAATGGGTCGGTGGTCGGCGGCGGTGGGGCGACGGCGGTATTCATCGCGATCAGGATCGAACAGCGCGGGTGAGCGCAACGTCATGGCACGGCTCACGCCGCGTTACGCAGCTCAAGTTGAATGCGCATCGGCCGCTACCGGGAGGACCATCGCCTGTGTGGTCCGGTTTGCACGATGCAGCCACGGCGCGCCGGCCCGCTCTGTGGAACCGTCCTTGCGGAATCACCTGCTACGCCAGCCCAGCCACTATCTGTTCGTACTGCCCGCCGTGCTTGCCGGGCTGGTGCTGTGGTCGGCCACCCCGGCGCAGGAGGTCGGCAGCCCGGTGCACCGCCTGCTGCCCCTGCTGCTGACCTGCCTTGGCGTGGGCGTGGCCCTGGTCTACAACCGGGTGCGGGCGCTGTGCCTGCTGCTGGCCATCGCGCTGGCCTTCGCGTTGCTGCATGGTCTGGTGGCCGGCTTCCTGCGCGATGGCGTGGTCTCTGCCACCACGCCGCTGACCTTCCATGCGGTCGCGTTGTGGTTGCCCGTTCTGTTTGTGCTGCATGGACTCTGGCCCGAGCGCGGACGCCTGCGCCAGGACCTGCTGCTGCGCGCGGTGCTGAGCGGCCTGGCGTTGGGCATCTTCGCGCTGTTGGCCGCGCAGGGGCCGCAGGGCATGCACGATCTGCTGTCCAACCGCCATTGGGCGTGGCTGCCGACCGGCTTGAGCCGACTGGCGCAACTGCCGACGCTGGCCTTCGTGGTCGCTGCCATCACGCTGTCGGTGCAGGCCGTGCGCGCACCACGCGCCCTGCATACCGCGATGCTGCTGGCGCTGCTGGCAGTGTGGGCAATGCTGCCGCGGATCTTCCTGTCGCCGGCGCTGCTGCCCGCGCTGACCAGCGTGGCGCTGCTGGCACTGGTATCGGCGATGGTGCAGGAATCGTTCCACATGGCCTTCCGCGACGAGCTGACCGGCCTGCCCGGCCGGCGGGCGCTGAACGAATGCCTGCAGCGCGTGGGCGCCACGTACACGATCGCGATGGTCGATGTGGACCACTTCAAGCGCTTCAATGACACCCACGGCCATGACATCGGCGATGACGTGCTGCGGCTGGTCGCGGCGCGGCTGGCAGGTGTGGGCGGCGGCGGGCGGGCCTTCCGCTACGGCGGCGAAGAATTCGCGCTGGTGTTCCTGGACCGCACTGCCCCGGCCTGCGTGGCAGCGGTGGAGGCGATCCGGGCGACAGTGGAAGACGCCCGCATGACACTGCGCGACCGCGCGGCGCGGACCCGCGACGACGCGGTGGGCCGCCTGCAGCGCGGCCGTGGCGGCGGTGGCGAAGTGGTGCAGGTGACGGTCAGCATCGGCGTGGCCGACAGCCGCGTTGGCGACAGCCCGCAGGCCGTGATCAAGGCCGCCGACCAGGCGCTGTATGCGGCCAAGGACGCCGGCCGCAACTGCGTGCGCGCGCACGGCCAGCAGCGCCCCGTGGCGGTACGCAGCAGCGAGGCGGCTCAGGGCAGCGCGTCGAGGTAGTACCAGCGGCCGTCCTCGCGGACGAAACGGCTGTGTTCGAGCATCTTGACCGCGCTGCCGCCACCCACCTTGTAGCGTGCGGTGAAACGTACCCGGGCGTGGTCCGGGTCCGATACGGTGTGCTCGTGGACGGTCAGGCCCAGCCAGCGGGTGCGTTGGCCGTCCGCGTCGTCCAGCGACAACGTGGGGGGGCGGGTATCGGGGTGCCAGCTGGCAAGCAGGTAGTCCGGCAACTGCTTTACATAGGCGCTGTAGCGCGAGCGCATCAGCGCTTCGGCATCCGCTGCGGCCTCACCGGCGTGGACGCGGCCGCAGCAGGCGGCATACGCCAGTGGTCGGCCGCAGGGACAGGGGTCGGAATGGGTCATGCGGGCATTGTGACGCGACGCTGTTGCGTCGACCACCGTCATCGCCGGTGAGCTGCCGACCAACGACCGGCTCTACCTGCGGGGTCCTGCCGGGCGTATGCTGGCGCGCTTTACGCCACGATGCCCTGCCGTGTTCGAGCTGGTTCCCCCTGAATTGTTGTGGTTGGTGGCGATTGCCTTCATCGCCGGTCTGGTCGATGCCGCCGTCGGTGGCGGCGGGCTGGTGCAGCTGCCGGGCCTGTTCACGGTGCTGCCGCAGCAGACACCGGCGATGCTGTTTGGCACCAACAAGTTCAGTTCGATGTTCGGCACCGCGGCCGCGGCCGTGCGTTATGCGCGCAATGTGCGCTTCCCGTGGCGACCGGTGCTGTTCGCGGCAGGCACCGCCTTCGTGTTTTCGTTTGCCGGGGCCACAGCGGTCAGCCTGCTGCCCAAGGATGCGGTGCGCCCGCTGGTGCTGGTGCTGCTGGTGGCGATGCTGGGCTATACATTGTGGAAGAAGGACTTCGGGTCACTGCACCGGCCGCGCGAAATCGGCCGCAGGGAGCTGGCCGCCGCATTGGCCATCGGCGCGGTGATCGGCTTCTACGACGGCTTCTTCGGACCGGGCACCGGCAGCTTCCTGATCTTCCTGTTCGTGCGCTTCTTCGGGCTGGACTTTCTGCGCGCTTCGGCCGCGTCGAAGGTGGTCAATCTGGCCACCAACCTGGCGGCCATTTCGTTCTTCGTGCCCACCGGCAACATCCTGTGGCTGTTCGCGGTGCCGATGGCCGCCGCCAACATCGTCGGCTCGGTGGTCGGTACGCGGCTGGCGCTGCGCGGCGGCACGCCGTTCATCCGCAAGCTGTTCGTCGGCCTGGTAGTGGTGCTGATCGCCCGGATGGGCTGGGATACCTTCGGCGGATAACCCCGTCGCGCGGGGCGCCGCCCGGTTGGAGCCTCCCATCGGTCGGCTCTCCCCGGGGTGCGCGGGCGTGGCCGGCCGGTCAGGCGACCGGTTCGGCGTCCTGCTGGCGGCTGCGTTCGGGCAGCTTCAGCCGCTTGGCCTCTTCGTCGTACTCGATCAGCAGCACGCCGGAGTCGTGGCGGCCGCTGATCTCGACGAAGCAGGCGCCGCCGATGAACGGCTCCAGCGTCATCACCGACTTCAGCGGCGTGGCCACCACCATCTGGAAGCCGAAGTTCTCGAAGATGTTCATCGCCAGGGCGGTGAACTCGTTGTCGGCCTTGTCGAATGCTTCGTCCAGGACCACGGCGGCATAGCTGGGCAGTTGGCTCTCGGCACCACCCAGCTGGTAGCGCAGCGCGGCCGCCAGGCAGGTGGTGGCCAGCTTCTGCCGCTGGCCACCGGACTTGCCGGCGCCACTGCGGTAGATCTCCACCTGCTGGCGGGTGGCCGCGTCCAGCTCGACGCCGATGAACTCCACGTGCAGGCGCACGTCGAGCACGTTCTCGCGCCAGCGCCGGTCCTCGCCCTCCTGTGAACCAAGGCGTTTGACCAGCTCACGCAGGACGGCGAACTGTGCCTCGGCCACCTCGCGCTCTTCGGTCTGGTGGTGCGAGAGCACTTCACGCAGCTGCTGGTGGAACTCCAGCACTTCCGGCAGGCGGCGGTCACTGAGTTCGATGGTCAGCAGGGTGCCGCGGTTGAAGGGCACCTGCTCCAGCGAGGCGTTGACCTCGTCCAGGCGCTGGCCGATCGACTTGCGGGCCTCGGCACTGTGCCGCTGCAGGGCCAGCAGGTTGTTCTTGCTCTGGTTCTGCAGCAGGTCGAAGAAACGCTCTTCGTGCTGCGGCAGGCCGTCGCGCTCCAGGCGCTGCAGGCGGGCCAGAAAGTCGTCGGCCGAGGCGACCGACGCGGTGAAGTCGCCCGATTCCTCCGGCCACGCCTGGGCGAAGCGCCGGAAGCAGGCCACCAGTTGGGTCTCGACACGATGCACCTCGTGCTGCGAGGCGGCCAGGCTTTCGTTGATGCCCTTGCTGATCTCGCGCATGTGCGCTTCGAGGGTCTCCAGGCTGAGCCCACCCAGCAGGTCCAGGCGCTGCTGCAGCCCTGCTTCCTGCGTGGCGCCGAGCGCCGGCAGTACCAGGGCGCGGCTGCGCTGGCGCTGGGCATCGAGCTTGTCGCGTTCGCGGGAGAGCTGGATGAGTTCGACGCGGGTGTCTTCGTAGGTGCGGCGGGCCTGCGCGATGTCCGCGCGGGCCTGGTCGATCTGCTGCGCCAGGCGGGCCAGATCGGCGTTGCCTTCCTTCAGTTCGCGCAGCGAGGAGGCGATGTCGTCCAGGCGCTGGAGTGCCGTGGCGACGTCCACTTCCTCCCACACGAAGTTGACCAGCTGGTTGCAGGCCAGGCGGCGGTCGTTGTCGCGGTCGCGCTGGCTGCGCAGCCGCGCGATATCCTCGTCGCATTCGGCGATGCGCTGCGCCAGCGCCTGCGCTTCCTTGCGGAACAGCGCCAGCTTGTCGCTGTTGCTGAAGCCGAGCAGCCAGCGCCGGCGGTCGCTGATGGCGTTGCGGTCGTCCTTTTCAAACCGGTCGCCCGGATGCTTGACCTGGCCTTCGCGGGAAATGCCACGGTCCACATCACGCAGCTGCTTCGCGTCCACGCACTCGTAGTCGTAGCGCTTGCCCAGCTCACGGCGCAGCCACGGCTCGAACACGCTGTCGCGGAACTCCAGCTTGTGCAGCAGCGAGCGCGCGGAGGGCTCGCGGGCGATCGCGTCGTCGTTGCGGCGCACCCGGTAATAGGTAAGCCGCATGCCAAGCTGGGTGCGGTTCACCCATGCGTTGACCTCGTTGTAGTGCTTGTCTTCCACCAGCAGCGACTGCGCGAAGCCGAACAGCACGCGCTCGATCGCGCCCTGCCAGGCGCCCTGCTCCTGGCGGACCTGGATCAGTTCGCCCACAAACGGCAGCGCCGCCTCGGGCACGCCGGTTTCCTCGGCCAGTCGGCTGCGCAGCTTCTGCAGTGGCGCGGGGATGCTCGACGGATTGCGCTCCATCGCCTCCAGTTCGGCGCGGACCTCGCCGAAGCGGCGGGTGTCGTCCTGCTTGCCGGCCAGGCGTTCGGTGATGGCATCATCCAGCGCGGCCGCCGCCTGCTGGCGATTGTCCAGCTCAGCCTGTGCGCGGGCGATCAGCTGTGCGAAGCCGTGGGCGTCATCGGGCACGACGGCCTGCAGCGCTTCGGCTGCCTGCTGCGCCTGCCCGCGCTTGGCCTGGCGCCGGTCGCGCTCGGCCTGGGCGCGGCCATGCTCGCGTTCCAGCTCCTCGATGCGCTCGCCGCCCTGCTGGCGACGTTGGAGTTCCAGGCCGGCCAGGTGCTCCTCGTGGTTCGCCAGCGCCTGGCGGCGCTGGGTTTCTTCTCCCAGCAGTCCGCGGTGGCGCACGTCGATGGCCTGCAGGCGCTTTTCCAGCAGCTGCTGCAGTCGCGATTCGCGGAAGCTGTCCAGGCCGAGCTTGAGCGTTTCCTCATCGGCACGCTGCAGGTTCATGGCCTTCAGCTCGGCGTACAGGGCACGTGCCGGCAGGAGGGTTTCGACCTGGCGCCGGGCGGTGACGACTGACTTGTGGGCGCCGTCCAGCTCGGCGAAGTCGCTGACCAGGCGCTCGGCGGCATCAAAAGTCCGAGGCGTATCCAGCATGAAATCGCGCAGGAAGACGTTCAGATCGCCCAGGTTCTTGGCCGACTGCGTCTTGTGCAGCAGCCGCAGCGCCATGTCGTTGTCGATGCCGAGCAGGTGGCGGAAGCGTTCGGCATAGCCGGTGAAGCTGTCGAAGTGGTGCACGTCGCCCAGGCGCTGCTTGAGCTTGCGCAGGTCCAGGTCGAAGCCCCCCAGGTCCTTGGCGATGTCGAACGGCCGTTCGGCGATCAGGTAGTGCTTGCGCACGTCGGCGGCGGCGGCGCCGTTGCCGGCGATCCAGAACAGGCGCACCAGGCTGACCACGCGGCCATCACCGGCGCGGTACTCCAGCACCAGGGCGGTCCAGGTGGCGCCCTTGCGCAGGTACTGCGTGGCGATTTCACCGGTGCCGCGGTCCTGCTGGTCGGCCCACGCGCCACGCACGTAGGACACCAGATTGCGGTCGCGGCCACTGCGTTCGGCTTCGCGCGCGGCGGCGTTGAAGTCGACGATCGACGGCGGCACCAGCATCGCCGACATGGCATCGAGCAAGGTCGACTTGCCCGAGCCGGACCGGCCCACGAACAGGAAACCGCGCTCGGCGATCGGCACTTCGGTCAGGCCGTTGAAGGTGCCCCAGTTGTGCACCTGCAGGCGCCGCATGCGGAACTGCTGCAGCCGCGGATCGGGCAGCCCGTCATTGAACAGGGCGGGGGTGTGCTTGGAAATGGCCATGCGTTATCGGTGGTCCGTTCAGGCTTTTGCTGCGGGGGTGTCGCGCAACTGGCGGTACACATGGGACAGCGCGGAGACGTCTTCGGCGGAGAACAGCAGTTTCAATGCCGGCGACACTTCGTGGCGGTCGTCCTGTCCGGCGAGGCGGGTCAGGATGTGGTTCTCCTTCATCTTCTGCACCGCCGCGGCCACGCGTCGATTGAAGCCGGCGCGATCGGTGGACAGGTTCTTTTCGTAGATGGCCAGAGCCTCGGCCATCTCGTTGTCGGCCACCACCGCGCGGTTGCCGCGCGCATCGGCCTCGGCCAGCTGCTGGCGCAGGTACAGCAGCAGCACCGAGTCGATGAAGGTCAACGGCGAGCTGCGCAGAAGCACCGGTGCATCGATGTCCTCGGTGTCGGCCTGCCGGGTGAAGGCCACGCCGCTGTCGCGATCCAGCACCAGTTCCAGGAACAGGTCCGACAGCGCCGAGCGGATCGCGGCCTCATTGCGGATCAGCGCCGGCCACAGCTTGGCGTGGCGCAGCTGGTCGATGCTCGGGCCGATCAGCAGCTGGCACAGCGCGCGGCGCCCATCCAGCGGCAGACGCCCGGTGTCGCCCATGTAGAACACGTCATTGCTTCGCCGCGGCAGCGGCGTCACCACCACCGGTTCGGCATCGTGATCGTCTGCGGCCCCGTCGATGGGGGCGACGTCATGGGAATCTTCATGCCAGTTCATGGCGTTTCTCCTGGGTGAACCAAACCAGCGGGATGCGGGCGCGTCGCCACTGTCCATCGCCGCCACGCCAATGGGCGGTTTCCTGTTCGCCGTGCACCACGGTGCCGTGGCGGGTGCCCAGCGACAGGTAGCCGATCACGCTGCCCAGCCCTTGCGGCGCCTCGCGCTGCGACAGGGCCTGGGCGATGCTGAGCCGCGGCTGCGCGCCAAGCAGTTCGTGCAGGTCGCGACGCAGGGTGCGGAAGTCGATTTCCGACGACGCCACCAGGTCACCGACGCTTTCCAGACTGATGCTGGCCGCGTCGTTGCGCTGCACGCTGCCGTCCACCTGCGCGCTGCGCGGGTCGTGCAGCTTCCATTGCGACCACGAGCGCAGGCGGCTGGTGGTGAGCTGCAGATCGCGGCCGATCGGGCGCTGGGCGGCGAAATCATCGCGCAGCGCCAGGGCCTCCGATTGCGCCTGCTTCAGCAGCTGGTTGAGGCGGCGCTGCTCGAGGTAGCCACGGCTCTGTACGAACCCGCGCAGACTGCGCGCGAAATGCTGCAGCACATCGTGGACCTGGCCGCCGCGGTCGAGCATGGTGCCGGTGAAGCCGCGCAGGAAGGCGCGCTCGTTGCGGTCCAGCTTGCGGGCAAAGCCGCGTGCCAGCACCGCCTCCAGCGCGGCATCGAGCTGGGCGCTCTGCTCGGCGTCGTTGAGCAGCCGCCAGAAGGCCTGGAAACTGCGCCCGGCATCACTGTCGCCGATCACATCCACGCCCTCGAACAGCTTGGAGAGCACGTCGCCACGCTCGCTTTCATCGTCGATGATGCGTTCGCGGAACTCGCGGTTGAGGCGCTCGAAATCATCGCGGACGCGGCGGAAGTCCTCGGTGAGATCGTCGGCCAGGCCGATGATCTGGCGCGCACGTTCCAGCGCGCGCTTGCCGTCCAGGGCCACTACCCGGCCCTCACCCACCCGTGCGATCTCCGCATCGATGCGGTCGCGTTCGTCGCGCAGCGCCGACAGGCGCGCATCGGGATTGGATTCGGTCTGGGCGGCCAGCTGCGAGAGCTGCTCGATCACCAGCGCCAGGCGACTTTCGGTGGCCGCCACGCGGCTTTGTTCCAGGCTGTCGGCGAAGCGGATCGCCTGCAGTGCCTGCGTGGACAGTTCGTACTGCTCCTGGTCGGCGCCGTCGGGCAGGCGCCGCTCCAGCCAGCCCTGGGCAAGCCAATGGGCGATGTAGGCCTGGGCGGTACGCGGCAGCTCGCGCGACAGCTCCTCGCCGTTGAGCTGGTCCAGCGCGCGCTGCAGGCGTTCATGCAGTGCGGCCGCCGGCAGGGTGCGTTCGCCGTCCATCAGCAGGCTCTGCAGCAGGCCGATGATCTCCGGGGCGTTGGCAGCGGCCAGCAGCTTCCACTGGGGCTGTTCGCGCAGGGCGCGGTAACGGGTGATGCGTTCGCGGTGCTTCATGCAGCCAGGACATCCGGAAGAACACCGCGCAGCCAGACGCCGCGCAGCAGGAAGGGTACCGGCCCGGCACCAAGGTGCCGGGCGCGCGGCAGGTTCAGCGCTTGCCGCCCACTTCGATGAAGCGCAGGAACTCGGCGCGGGTGCGCGCGTCCTCGCGGAAGCTGCCCAGCATCTTGGAGGTGACCATGCTGACGCCGCGCTTGTGGATGCCGCGGGTGGTCATGCACTCGTGCGCACCTTCCACCACCACGCCCACGCCGACCGGCTGCAGCACGTCCTGGATGCACTGGGCGATCTGCGCGGTCATCTTTTCCTGGACCTGGAAGCGGCGCGCATACGCCTCGACCACGCGGGCCAGCTTGCTGATGCCCACCACCTTGCCCGCCGGCAGGTAGCCGACGTGCACGCGGCCGATGATCGGCGCCATGTGGTGTTCACAGTGGCTTTCGTACTCGATGTCGCGCAGCACGATCAGTTCGTCGTAGCCGGCCACTTCCTCGAAGGTACGCTCCATGTAGGCGCGCGGGTCGTCGCGGTAGCCGCTGAACCAGTCGCCATAGGCCTCGGCGACACGCCGCGGCGTATCCAGCAGGCCTTCGCGGGTGGGGTCTTCACCGGCCCAGCGCAGCAGCGTCCGCACGGCCGATTCGGCATCGGCCTGGGTGACCGGGGTGGCGTCGTTGTCTTTTTCGCTCATTACATACAGCACCCGAAGGGGGGCGAGCATCGTACCCGAGAGACCCCTCGGGCGTCCCCCGCCATGCCGCCGGCGCCCGGTTCCGGTGGGCTGCCGTTGGGCGGCGGTTGGGGCACGGCTATTGATAGGATGGAAATTAGTAGTATCCTATCTATCTGCCATGAAACGCATCCTCGACGAACGTACCCAGCTGCAGATGCAGCTCAGCTCCGGCCTGCTCTACGCAGGGCGGCAGTGGCAGCGTCTGGCCGACCAGGCCTTGGGCAGCTATGGCATTTCCGCCGCGTGCACCATGCCGCTGCTGATGATCGGGCGCGCCGGTGGGGGTATCCGCCAGGTGACGCTGGCCCAGCAACTGGGCATGGAAGGCCCGTCACTGGTGCGTCTGCTGGACAAACTCGCAGCCAGCGATCTGGTGCGCCGCGAATGCGATGCCAGCGACCGCCGCGCCAACCTGCTGTGGCTGACCGACAAGGGCGAGGCCCTGGTCAGCGAGCTGGAGTCGCAGCTGATCGGGTTGCGCGAGGACGTGTTCGGTGCGCTGTCGATGGACGAACTGCGCACCGTGCTGAAGCTCTGGCAGCTGCTGGCCGATGCCGCCGAACGCGTGACGTAAGCCGCTTTCCCCGTTGTGCCGCCCGGTGCCGTCCTGCGACGCCGGGCAATCCCCTTTCCGCTCTCCCTGCGAATCCCTTGCCTCGATGTACGGTGAATTCAGTCTCTATGGTGTGTTCGTCCCGACTCTGCTCGGGCTGATGCTGCTGGCCTACCTGCTCAAGAGCGGGCTGCGCCTGGTTCTGCAGCACACCGGCGCCTACCGCCACATCTGGCACCCCGCCCTGTTCAACCTGGCCGTGTACGTGATCGTGCTTGGCGGGTTGTTCTCCCTGATGCGTTGGATGCAATCGTGAACAAGACCCTCAAGCGTGCTTTCCCGGTCGTGCTGACCGTTGTGGCGGTGCTCGCCGCCGTGCTGGTGCTGCGCCATCTGTGGGCGTACTACATGGATGAGCCGTGGACGCGCGATGCGCACGTCAGCGCCGATGTGGTGCAGGTAGCCCCGGACGTGTCCGGGCTGGTGGAAGCGGTGAAGGTGGCCGACAACCAGCCGGTAAAGCGCGGCGAGGTGTTGTTCGTGGTTGACCAGGCGCGCTACCGGATCGCGCTGGAACAGGCGCAGGCCGCGCTCGGCGAACGCCGCGCGACGCTGGAACAGCTGCGCCGCGAGATCGCCCGCGACCGCAGCCTGGCCGACCTGGTGGCCGCCGAGGACGCCGAAGTGCGCCGCGCCAGGCTGCAGGCCGCGCAGGCGTCGATGGCCACCGCGCAGGCCGCCGTCGACCTGGCCCGGCTCAACCTGGCCCGGACCGAGGTGCGCAGCCCGAGCGACGGGCACGTCAACGACCGCACCGTGCGCGCCGGCGACTACGTGACTGCCGGGCGACCGGTGATGGCGGTACTGGACACCGGATCCTTCCGCATCGACGGCTACTTCGAGGAAACCCGCCTGCGCGGCGTGCATGCCGGGCAGAAGGTCGATATCCGCCTGATGGGCGAGGCACAGCCACTGCAGGGCCACGTGCAGAGCATCGCCGCCGGCATCGAGGACCGTTACCGCAGCGAAGGCAGCAGCCTGCTGCCGAACGTCACCCCGGCGTTCGACTGGGTACGCCTGGCCCAGCGCATCCCGGTGCGCATCCATATCGACCGCGTGCCGGCCGGCGTGAACCTGATCGCCGGGCGCACCGCCACGGTGACCATCGAGCCGGACGTCGCCACTCCCACCCCGGCGCAACCGGCACGGGCGGCACTGTGAACCGCCCGGCCCTGCACCGCATCGCCTTCGCCCTGGCGCTGACCAGCAGCCTGGCGGCATGCCGCACGGTCGGCCCGGATTACGCGGTACCGGCCGGTTCGGCTTTCCAGCGCCCCGAGGCCAATGCAGCGTTCATCGACACCGCCAACCCGCAGGTGGCCCCTGGCGCCGAGTTGCCGGCACGCTGGTGGGAGCTGTACAAGGACGCCACGCTCAATGGACTGGTGGAACAGGCGCTGCGCGACAACGTGGAACTGAAGGTCGCCGATGCCAACCTGCGCCGCGCTGCGGCCGTGTACGAGCAGGCGCTGGATGCCGGTGGTTTCGAGTACGAAGCCGAGGCCGGGGTGAGCCGCGCGCAGCTGTCGGCGGAATCGTTCCTGCTCGAGCACGAGCTGCCGCCGATCAACCTGGCCGATGGCACATTCGCGGTGTCCTACCAGTTCGACCTGTTCGGCAAGCTCAAGCGCGCCTCCGAAGCGGCGCGGGCCGATGAGCAGTCGGTGGCCGCGGCGATGGACCTGGCACGGGTCTCGCTGGTGGCCCAGGTCGCCGGCAGCTACGTGGAGATCTGCCACGCCAACCACGAACTGCACGTGGCCGAACATTCCCTGCAGCTGCAGCAGCGCAGCCGCGAGGTGACCCAGCGGCTGATGAGCGCCGGGCGCGGCACGCCGCCGGAGCTGGCCCGCGCCAACGCACAGGTCGCGATGCTGGAGGCGGCGCTGCCGCCGCTGCGCGCGCACCGCCAGGCCTCGGAGTATCAGCTGGCCGCCCTGCTCGGCCGCACCCCGGGCCAGCTGCCCGAGGGCGTGGACGCGTGCGACCACGCCCCGACCCTGGCCCAGCCGCTGCCGGTGGGCGATGGCCGCGCGCTGCTGCAGCGCCGCCCCGACATCCGCCAGGCCGAACGGAAGCTGGCAGCGGCCACCGCGCGGATCGGCGTGGCCACCGCCGAGCTGTACCCGGACATCCGCCTGGGCGCGTCGCTTGGCGCGGCCGGCCTGCTCGCTGATGTCGGCGAGCCGCTGACCCGGCAGTGGTCGTTCGGCCCCCTGATCTCGTGGACGCTGCCGTCCTCGGGTACCCACGCGCGCATCCACGCCACCGAAGCCGGGGCAGATGCGGCGCTGGCCGAGTTCGACCACAGCGTGCTGCAGGCGCTGCGCGAAACCCAGACCGCGTTGAGCCGCTACGCACACGACCTGCAGCGCCTGCAGTCGCTGCAGCAGGCGCAGGCCCAGGCGGCGCTGGCCGCCGAGCAGAACCGCCGGCTGTACCAGGGCGGGCGCACGCCGTACCTGTCCAGCCTGGACGCCGACCGCACCCTGGTTTCGGCCGACGCCACGCTCGCACAGCAGCAGGCGCAGGTCTCGCGCGACCAGATCCAGCTGTTCCTGGTCCTCGGTGGCGGCTGGAACGCCGATGCGGTAGCCCAGGCGCCGGTTGCTGGTCGGCAGGACTGACCCATGCTGCTGCTCGACCGCCAAGCCTGGCTGTTCTCGGTAAAGACCTTCCTGGCCGCACTCGCCGCGCTCTATATCGGCCTGGCCGGCAATCTGTCGCGCCCGTACTGGGCGATGGCCACGGTGTACATCGTGACCCAGCCGATGCTCGGGCCAACGCGTGCCAAGGGCGTGTACCGCATCGTCGGCACGCTGATCGCCGGCGCGGCCACGCTGTGGATGCTGCCGCACCTGGTGGAGACGCCGCTGCTGCTGAGCGCGGCGATGTCGTTGTGGCTGTCGGCCTGCCTGTTCATCGCCCTGCTCAACCGGGGCCCGCGCGGCTACGCGTTCCTGCTGGCCGGCTACACCACGGCGTTCATCGGTTTTCCGGCGGTGACCTCGCCGGACACCATCTTCGACACCGTGGTGGCGCGCAGCGAGGAGATCATCCTGGGCACGGTGGTGGCGGTGCTGTTCGCTTCGCTGTTCTTCCCGACGTCGGTGCGGCCGATGCTGCGCTCGCGGATCGGCAACTGGATGGGCGATGCGGCGCAGTGGTGCCGCCAGATCCTCACCCGGGGGCACGCGCATGCGCCACGCAACCGGCTGGCGGCTGACCTGGTGCAGTTCGAGGCGCTGATCGAGTTCCTGCGCCGCGATGACCCGCGCCACGCGGGGGCTGCCGTGTCGATGGAGCGCCTGCGCGAGCGCATGCTGCTGATGCTGCCGGTGCTGTCATCCATCGCCGACCGGCTGGGCGCGTTGCGCGCCGGCGGGCGCGCGCTGCCGCCGGGCCTGGAACCGCTGGTGGACGACATCGCGCAGTGGCTGGAACACCCCGGGCGCTCCAGCGCCAGCGGGTATGCGGCGCTGCGCGAGCGCATCCGCGCGCTGAAGCCGGCGGTGGACGGCGAACTGGACCACCTGCTGCTGGTCACGCTGCTGCTGCGGCTGGAGGAGCTGGTGGACCTGTGGCAGGACTGCACGTCCCTGCAGCAGGCAATCGAAGCGGGCAGCGCGCCGCGCGACGCCACCCACTACCGCATCCGTGCGCGCCGTGGCGGCGATGCGCGCCATGTCGATTACGGCATGGCGCTGTTCTCGGCCGCCAGCGCCGGGGTGGCGCTGATGACCTACTGCGCGCTGTGGATCGGCCTGGGCTGGGAGGGCGGTGGCAACGGCGCGATGATGGCCGCGGTGGCCGCCGCCTTCTTCGCCGCGCAGGACGACCCCGCGCCGAGCATGCTGTCCTTCCTGCTGTGGGCGATCGTGGCCAGCCTGGTCGCCGGCGTGTACCTGTTCGGCATCTTCCCCGCGGTGCACGACTTCGGCAGCCTGGCCCTGGTGCTGGCGGTGATTTTCCTGCCATTGGGGCTGCTGCTGCACCGGCCGCAGACGGCCCTGATCGGGCTGCCGCTGACGGTCAACCTGGTGGCGCTGCTCAATGTGCAGAACACCTACAACGCCAACATCCAGAGTTTCATCAACTCTTCGGTGGCGATGTTCATCGGCATCGGGTTCGCGGTGGTGATGACCCGCCTGTTCCGCTCCGTCGGTGCCGAATGGACCGCACGACGACTGGTCCGCCAGGGCTGGAGTACGTTGGCCGAAGCGGCCGAAGGGCGCGGCCAGCAGGACCGCCAGCAGTTTGCCGCACGCATGCTGGACCTGCTGGGCCTGCTCGCCCCGCGCCTGGCCGCCACGCCGGAGGGCAGCGACATCGCCTCGGTGGATATGCTCACCGAAGCGCGCGTCGGCCTGAACATCCTGCAGCTGCGCCGCGCCCGGCATGGCCTGCCCGAGGCGAGCGCGCAGGCGATCGAGGCGATCCTGGACGATGTGGCCGCGCACTACCGCGCGCAGGTGGCGCAGCGGCGTCCGCTGCCGGCGCCGGAAGGCCTGCAGGCGCGCCTGGATGCCTCGCTCAAGCGCGTGCAGACCGTGGACCCGGGCAAGGCCCGCGACGAGGCACTGATGGGCGTGCTGGGCCTGCGCTACGGCCTGTTCCCCGAACGCATGCCGGTGCCGGCCCCGCCGCCGGTGGGCGCGGTACCCGCCGCACGCTGAGTCACCGGCCCGGGTTGGCAGATGCCGACAACGGCGTGCAACGCCCTGCCCGCCGGCGCTGCCGTGGGCTGGCTATACAGCAGGTGCATCGGGCACCGCGCTGCCTGCGATGCGACTCTTTCCGGAGACCTGCGCATGCACGCCGTCCCGCTTCCCGCTCCCCCGCCGCTGCGCGCGGCGCATTGCCTGGCCGCGCCTTTGCCGGCCGCGCCGGGCCCACAGCTGTTCACCCTGGACACGCTCGGCCTGCCCGCTTCGTTTCTGGATGACGTCGCCAGCCACGCCGACAGCCTGTGCTGGGATCCCTACGACGTACAGGTGCGGCGGCGCCGTGTCCTGCAGCGCTACCGCTGCATTCTGGCCGCGCCGCAGCGCGACCTGCTTGATGCCTGCGATGGCGATGCCGGCCACCCGGCCTGGCCGGTCCTGCTGGACGGGTTGCCGGGCATCCTCGCCGACGCCCTGCGCCGCGTCGCACCGCACCGGCGACGGGCCATGCGCACGTATCTGGCCGACCGCCGTGTGGACGGCAGCTGGTGGCTGCAACCTCTGCCCGACACGGTCTTCGAGCAACCCGGCAATGCCGATCGCATCGCGCGCCGGCAGTTCGCACCGCTCTCGCCCGTGCTGAGCAACCATCCGGGCCTGCTGCGGCTGCTCGCCTGCGTCGCCGAAACCGTGCATGCCCGCCGCGCCGCCACCCGGCTGCGGTTGGTGGTGCACCAGATGCTGACGGTCGCCGGCCTCGCCGGCGGCACCGAACCCGCCCCCGAAGGCATCCACCAGGACGGGGCGGACTTCATCGTGTCGGCGCTGGTGGTGCGCCGGCGCGGCATTCACGGCGGGGTGTCGCGGGTGCGCCGCGGTCCGACCGGCCCGGTGCACCTGGAACGCGCGCTGGCCGAAGGCGAAGGCATTTTCCAGCCGGACACGCGCTCGCCCTGGTGGCACGAGGTCAGCACGATCCATGCCGATGCGGCTGCGTTCGAGGGCTATCGGATGATCCTCGGGGTGGATGCCCACCTCCTGCCCGACGCGACTGCATGAGCGCGCCGCGCCGTGCGAGGCCGCCATCCGGGCGGCGCGGGCGCACGCCGTCGGTCTGGCGCGCGCGGCTGCTGCGGCTGGTGCATCTGGTCGCCGAACAGGCGCTGCCGCTGACCATCGCCGGCGTCTCGTTCGTGATCGCGCTCGACGCATGGTTGGCGGCGCGGCCGGTGCTGTGGGAGCACCAGCGCGCGCTGGCGTCGCTGTCGATCGCCAGCGAACTGGAGGCCGAGGACGCCACCGGGATCGACACCCGCCACACCATCACCATCAGCAACGTGGGCGAGCTGAGCTTTGCGGTGCTTGATGTGCAGATCGGGTTGCTGCTGGCCGAGGGCATGCAGGCGCCGTGGCTGCAGAACACGCTGCTGCAGGAAACACCCGGCGCACTGCCGATCGGACTGCGTCCCTTCCACCTGGAAGCGGGGCGGGATGGGCGCAGCGCGCGTTTCGCGTTCGGTGCGGAGTCGTCGGGCTGGCACGTCATCGACCCGGGGCGTTCGGTGGACCTGGTGTTCGCCCAGCCGGTGCAGGGCCACGGACGGCTGGGCATCACCGTGGAAGTGTTCACCCAGCCGCTGCAGATGGGCGCAATGGCCGACCAGATCACCGTCGAGCGCATCATCGCCGGGCGACGCCGCCAGGTGTTTCCCGAGTCCGGCCCGGACGAGATCTCCGACCTGGGCGTGTTTCCGTACAGCGCGGCCAGTGTGGTGATCCTCTCCGACAGCCGGCCGGCGCGGTCCATGCCCGCCCCGAGCACGCCGACGCCCCGTCGCGCACGCCGCTGGAACGACGCGGCAAACCCCTGAAACACGACGACCGGCGCGGCGCTGGGCGGCGCCCTATATCTGTGCTGGCGCACGCCAGGCGCACCGAATCCGTTTCCGCAAGGAGTGCCGCGATGCCATTGCCCGCCAACCCGACGCCCGCCGACACCCTGGATGCTGTGCGCCGGCGGCGCGCGTTCGTGCGGATGGCGCTGGTACGCATCGCCGCGCTGTTGTGCGCGGTCCTGCTCGGGTTGTGCGCGCCGCCCGCGCCGGCCCACGCCGACGACCTGCCCCGCGTCACCCGCCTGCATGGCCACCTGGAGCTGGACTACACCGTGGAAGTACACGTGGACAACCTGGCGGCGTGGGCCGAGCACAACGACCCGCGCCACCTGGTGCCGTATATCGATGGACGCGCCCTGCCCGGCAACGCGCCCGAGGCAATCGACCTGGCGCACGGGCGGCTGCTGTTCCACCTGCGCATCACCGATGACAACCGCGCGGTGTGGATGGACCTGCTCGGCTCGCCGGCCGGACTGCGGCGCCCGGTGACGTTCAGTGTGGGACGTGTGGATGGCTCGCCGTTCGACACTCACCACGATGCCAGCCAGCGCGTGCTGCTGACGGTGATCTCCCCGGTGTACGGCACCATCGCGCTGGTGCTGGTGGTGCTGATGCTGGCGGTCTTCGTGCACCTGGCGCGCACCACCAGCATCATCCGCAAGCCGGGCCCGGGCCCGCACCAGCCCTACGACCTCGGGCGCTTCCAGATGGCCGTCTGGTTCTTCCTGATCTACGTGTCCTACACCGCGATCTGGCTGGTCACCGACGCCACCGACACCATCCACGCCTCGCTGCTGGCTCTGCTGGGCATCAGTGCCGGCACCGCGCTCAGCGAGGCGATGATCGATGCCGGCAGCGCGCAGCGCCGGTCAGCACAGCACACCGACCCTGCTGCCGATCCGCCCGCGGCAGCGCCGGTGCCGACACCACCGCCGGCCCGCTCGCAGGGGCTGCTGCACGACCTGCTCTCGGACACGCAGGGCTACCGCTTCGATCGCTTCCAGATCTTTGCGTTCACCTTGATTCTGGGCGTGATCTTCATCGCCGACGTCTACAACAACCTGAGCATGCCCGAGCTGAGCCCGACGCTGCTGGGGCTGATGGGCCTGAGCTCGGGCACCTACATCGGCTTCAAGTTCCCCGACCGCACATGAGCCCGCGCCCCCCGGCGTGGCCCCTCCCCCTGGATGCACCCAGACCACACGAGGATCCACGATGAACACGATGACACTCAGCCAGCAGGGAATCGACTGGCTCAAGCGGGTGGAAGGCCAACGCCTGCAACCCTATGACGACCAGACCGGAAAGGCGATCACCGCCTGGGTACCCGGCGCCACCGTGGGCTACGGCCATCTGATCGTGGCAACCGAATGGAAGACGCTCGGCAGGGTGATCACGCTCGAGGAAGCAGAGGCATTGCTGCGCCAGGACCTGGCGCCGTTCGAGGCGACCGTGCGCGGCTGCATCGGCACCACGCTGACCCAATGCCAGTTCGATGCGTTGACCATCCTGTGCTTCAACATCGGCGGCGGCAGCTTCAAGGCGTCTTCGGTGGTGCGGATGATCAACCGCCCGCAGGCCCCGACGTCCTACGCAAGCCTGCAGGCCGCGTGGATGGCCTGGACCCGCTCGCAGGGCAAGGTGATGCAGGGCCTGGTCAACCGGCGCGCCGCCGAATGGCGCATGTACGACAGCGGCAGCTACGCGCACTGGTGAGGCCCTGCGTGCCGCCACGGTCATACGCGACCGTGGCGGCACGCGACCTCAACGCGACGACCGCGTCCAGCGACAGCCGTCGGCACAGTCGCCGGGTGTCGGTTCGACATGGACGGTGGCGGCATCCCCGGCCTCGCGCACGACCACCCACTGATCCAGCAGGCGATCGCAGCGGGCGCCGCCATTGCCCGGCAACGGCGCGTACCACGCACCGGCGGGGGTGGCGCCTTCGTAGCGCAGGCTGAGCCGGCAACTGTCCGGGCTGCCGAACACCAGGCGGCTGCGGGTGTCGCCGGGATCGTGGTCGGCCAGTTGCAGCGACGCCAGCGACGCGTCCGGATCGGCCGGATTGGCCAGACCGGTCCACGTACCGCGCGGCGGTGGCGCGCGCGTGGCATCGCCCACCGGCCACATCGCCACCTGCAGGGGCGCGCCCTGGGTTCGCACCTGCAGCGTCGCCTTCCGGCCGTCAACCCGCAGCACTACGCGTCCCGGCTGGAACCGGTCGCACCAGCCGCCGTTGCCGGCCGTCACGTCGTAGTGGAACTGGTTGCCATCGTGGGTGACGAAGCGTGCCTCGAGGCGGCACGCGCGCCCGGCACCGAACGCGATCAGTGTCGGCGCGGCGGCATCGGCCGCAGTGAAGCGCACCGACGACGGCCGCCCGTCCACCAGATCGGTGCCGACCCAGGTCAGTGGAGGGGGCGAGGATGATTGCGCCGTGACCAGCGCGGGGGCCAGCAGTGCCAGCAGGCCGCACACGCGTGAGGAAAGAACTGTGTTCATCAGGTGCTCCAGGGTGAAGGGACGGCGGCTCAGAAGCCGCGGGTCAGCAGCGCCACCGCCAGCGCGGTCAGCCACAAGGTGGCCAGCAGGCGCTGGCGGCGGCGCCGGGCGGCGGCACGGCGGCGCGCCAGCAGCGGGCCGAGCCACTGCTGCACCTGTTGGGTGTCGTCAGCGGAAAGCAGCAGGCGCACCCGGTCGCGGCGGGCCACGGTCAGGCCGCCCCGCCGGTATCCAGGGGCACGCTGAAGGTCCGCAGCGGTTGCCCGTCCAGCAGCAGTTGCCCATGCATCGGGTTGCCGCCCTGCAGACAGATGGTGAGGCGGTGGTCGGCCCGGTCGCTGCACGGGCACAGGGCAAGCCCGGGCGGCTGGCCGCGCGTGCCGCGCAGTTCTTCGATGCGGCAGTCGATCTGGACTTCCAGCGCCATCGCCATGATGCCGCGCGGTTTGACCAGGTCGGCCAGCGGCAGCGTGCGTTGCTCCCAGTGCCCATCGACGAGGGTCGCCACGTCCAGGCCGCGTGCGCCCCAGCGCTGCTGCAGGCGGTGCAGGTGCTCGCGCGCGCAGCGTCCGCGGGTGCGGGCCAGGGCGTGGGCCAGGGTCTCGATCAGATCATCCAGCCGGTGGTCGGCCATGCGCATGCTCCAGGTAGGGTCAGTCAACCATCCAGATCGGTTTGCGCGGGAAACCCACGTGGTAGGCCAGCCACTGCAGCACCACCTGGTGCTCGCCGATCTGCAGGATGGTGAAGCTGCGCTCGATGCCGAGGATGGCCCCCTTGGGCGTGTCGCTCAGGCAGCGGTTGAGCAGGTCCTGGGCGCTGGCCAGGTCATCGTCGGTGAGCATCTGGGTCGGGTTGTTGCTGCCCACCACGATGCGTTTGACGAACTTGACGTCGTTGAGGTCGAACATGGAAGACTCCGCTGCGATGGAACAAACGGACCCGCCGCATCATCGCGACACGACGGGCCATGACGCTGCCATGCGGGGCGACGCCGGCCTCACACCGGAACCGGAGCGCCCACCTTGCGCGGTGCCGACGCGGTCTGCAGGATGTCCATCACCCGGGCCAGGCCTTCGGGCATGCCGCGATCCTCGGCCAGCACCGACACGGTGTACTTGGCCGAGTTGTCCGAGGCACGCGCGGTTTCCTTGTGCGCGGCCACCGAGCCCTGGATGTTCACCTTGGCCGAGAAGATGCCCCAGCCGACCTTCATCTCGGCCTGCATGCTGGCCGCGTAGTCGCTGGATTCCTTGGTCGAGAACGAGGACTTCACTTCCATCTCGAAGTTGATGTCCACTTTCTGGATGCTCAGGTTGGGCACCTTGACGATCGCCAGCAGCGGCACTTCCAGTTCCACTTCTTCCTCGGCGAACGGCTGGGCGGCTTTGGTGGCCGGGTCCAGGTTGTCGACCGGACGCTTGAAGCGGAACAGCGCGGTGCGGGTGGCCCCCACTGCGTTGGGATCGGTGTTGGCCGGGTCCGGCGGCAGGAAGCCGACGGAGCGGATGAAGCTGGCGGTGGCCTGGGCGAGCTTGATCTGCGAATCGCAGGCGGCGGTAAGCGGGCCGCCGATGAGATCGCCCATCGGCAGGCCCTTGAACTGACTGGAAATATTGACCAGGTCGCTCATTGCGGATTACTCCTGTTGGTTGGCGGTGTGGGTCAAGTGGCTTTGATGGTCTTGAACACCCCCTGGCACTGCGCCAGGTGGTTGATCAACCGCGCCGCGCCATCGGTCGGTTCGGTTCCTTCGACACGCAGCTGCACGTGTACGTTGCCCACGCCCCTGCCACGGCCGGTATCCAGTCCAACGTGTCGCGCCGCCGGCCGCGGCGACTCCCAGGCCTCCGTCGCGCCCGGCGCAGGCGCTTCAGGGTCCTCGTGGCCCAGGTCCGCGAGGTCCGCGTCGAAACTGATCTCCACTTCCCGGATGCGCAGGGTGTTGGTGGAGACCAGCGGCAACAGCGGTGCGCGGTACAGGTCTTCATCGCCTTCCTCGGCCTGCGGGTGCAGCGAGGGCAGGCGGATGGTGACGCTCCGGGGCCGGTTGTCTTCGTCGAAGTAATGGCGCAGATGGGAAATCTGATGCATCTCCACGCTGTCCTGGGCCTCGATGACGGCCCCGGCCAGCGCTTCGATCAATGTGTGGAACGACATGGTCCGGCTCATTTCGCCTCTGCTCCTGGTCGTGGCGCACTGCCCACCGCGGTGATGCGATGGCAGTGCGAAGCCACAGGGTTATTGATAGCGGGCAGGCCGCGCTCACGCGCGGCGCGGTGTTGCGGGGGTTCAACCGTCCGTTGCAACGGCGCGACGCGGTGCCGGTCGCGCGCAGCAGCCGCCGCGCATGCTGGAGGGCGGCTCACCGTAGTGATGGCGATAGGCGCGGCTGAAACCGGACAGGCTCACAAAGCCCACCGCGTAGGCCACCTCCGATACATTGCCCTCGCCATCGCGCAGCAGCCGGTGCGCCAGCTGCAGACGCACCAGCCGGATCAACTCTCCCGGCGGATGGCCGATGCTCGCCACCAGCTTGCGATGCAGGCTGGTGCGCGACATGTTCAGCGCGAAGGCAAGCCGGTCCACCGACAGGTCTTCATCATCGATGTGGCGTTCGATCCAGTCGCGGGCGCGCTCGACCAGGCGCGAGGCCGCAGCGCCCTGCGGCCGGATCCGTGCACGCGCCAACACCTCTTCGCGACTGCCTCCCACGCCTTCGCCCAACGTGCCGTGGCAACTGCAGTGCCGCATGCGGGTCAGCAGCGCCAGGCTCCACGCCAGCAGATGACCATCCCCATCATCGGCCCCGTCCACGTACCCGGCACCGGGCGTCGCGCTGCTGTCGGGGAGATTCAATCCACGCTCGATCACGTCCATAGAATTGCCGCTTCCTTCTGCTGATAAGCCGGGCCGGTGTATCGACGGACCCCGCTCACGGGCGGCCGATGGCGCGTCCGGGCATGCGCGACTACGCGGGATCCCCACTGCGAGTGCGTCGAAAACGACATCGCAGTTCCTTGAGTACCGGTGTAACCGGAGCGGCGTTCGCAGATTTGGCGACGCGTTGCAGATACTTGTCAGATCGTTGCAGGCGCTTCTTTATCGGCAGATCCGCCGCGATACTGGATCGGCTTTGGGTATCTGCATCGCGAGGCCCTGACATCATTTGTGATGCAGAGCACCTGTGAAGTGCGCATTTCAGCACATTTGCTTCTGTGAAGAGGGGCGCGCCTCGCGTGATCGCAGGCGTTGTGAAGGCATCACTGCAGCGCACGATGGGCGCAGGCGCCGCCGTCAGCTAGGCTTGCGCGGCGGCGGACCAACGCCGCCGAATTCTCCGATGTGAAGGACGCCCCATGAGTTATGACGTGATGGTTTTTGATCCCGCAGCCGCCCCGCGCGAGGTGGCCGCCTTCATCGCCTGGTTCGAGCGCCAGGCCGAGTGGAATGAAGACCACGACTACGACGACGCGTCGGTCAGTGCTCCGGCGCTGCAGGCGTGGTACGCCGATATCACCACCGAGTATCCGCCGATGAACGGACCGCTCGTCGATGACGACGACGATCGGCCGCAGGTCACCGACTACAGCGTCGGCCGCCAGGTGATCTACGCCGCCTTCGCGCACTCGGTGGCCGAGCATGCGCACGGCCGGGTGCAGGAACTTGCCTACCAGCACGGCCTGGGCTTCTTCGACGTGAGTGGCGACGGTGCCATCGTGTATCCCGATGGCACCACCCTGATCCCGGCGTAAGCCGTCGGTCTAGAACAACGCGCCTTGTGACGGCGGCGGCTCGGCATGCTGTCCCGGTGGCACCGCCGCCGTATCGGTGTTCTCTCCCTGCAACCGCATTGCCAGCCCCGACAGGCGGCTGGCATGCCGCGCCAGTGCGGCCTCCATGACCTCCGCGCTGCCCAGCACGTGCAGGGCGTGACGTGCGCGGGTCATGCCGGTGTAGATCAGCTCGCGCGAGAGCACGCGGTTGTCGCGGCGCGGCAGCTGCAGCCAGACCTCGTCGAACTCCGAGCCCTGCGCCTTGTGCACGGTCATCGCAAAAGCGCTCTCGTGCGCCGGCAGCGCACCGGGATGGAAGCCGCGTGGCTGGTCGGCGGTCTCGCCGGGGAACCAGGCCGTCACCGCGCCATGCCGGTCGCCCAGGCAGATGCCGATGTCGCCGTTGAACAGACGGTGGCGATAGCTGTTCTCGGTAATGAGCAGCAGGCGGCCGTGGAAGTAGCCGGGCGCCGCGCCCGGGCGCGGCACGCCGGCCAGCATCGCTTCGATGCGCGCGTTGAGCCCGCGTGCGCCCTGCGGCCCCTCACGCACTGCGGTCAACAGGCGGATGCGACCGGCATTGGCCAGCGCCTGGCCGGGGTCGGCCGCCTCACCCAGCCCGCGCCAATGCGCCAGCAGGTGCTCGCGGTGGTGCTGCAGGGGATCGCTCTGGTCGTCGTGGAAGTGCACGCCGGCCAGCGCGCGGCCGCGCAGCAGCGCCACGGCGGTGGCGCTGTCGCCCTCGCGCACGGCATGTGCCAGCGGTGCCAGGTCAAGCGCGTCGGTCTGACGGTAGCCGCGCTGCAGCTGCACGCGGCGGCCGGCAAACGGCGTGGCCGCCGCCAGCGGTTGCAGGGCGGCCGGTGCCAGCAGCGTGCGCAGGGCCTGCGCATCGTCGGCCTGGGTGCCCAGGCCATCGCCGCTGGCACGCAGGATCGCGCTGAGCACATCGCCGGCTTCCACCGAGGGCAGCTGGTCCGGATCGCCGAGCAGCACCAGCCGGGTGCCGGAGGCCACCGCGTCGACCAGCTTGGTCATCAACGGCAGATCGATCATCGACGCTTCGTCGACCACCACCACGTCGAACGGCAGCGGATTGTCGCGGTGGTGGCGGAAGCGCGGCGAATCGGGGATCACGCCGAGCAGGCGATGCAGGGTGGTGCCGGTCGCGGGCATGGCGTCGCACAGGGCCGGTGCGATGCCGACCAGGCGCAGGCGCTGCACGGCCAGCCGCAGGCTCTCGGCCATGCGCTCGGCGGCGCGCCCGGTCGGTGCCGCCAGGGCCACGCGCGGCACCGGTCGATCAGCCTGCACGGCCTGTGCGGCAAGCAGCACCAGCAGCCGCGCGATGGTGGTGGTCTTGCCGGTACCGGGTCCACCGGTGACCAGTACCAGCGGGTGGCGCAGCGCGATGGCGGCGGCGCGCGCCTGGTGGTCGATGCCATCGTGCGCCTGCGGGAACAGCTGGGCAAACAGCGCCGCGAGCGCGGCCGGTCCGTCCGTGGCCAGCGTGTGCGAGGCGATGCGCTGCAGGCCGGTGGCCAGGCGGCGCTCGTACTCGCGGTAGCGGCGCAGGTAGAGCAACCCATTCTCCAGCACCAGCGGAACATCGCCCGCGTCGGCATCGGCCGTGTCGGGCACCTCCACCCAAGGCGAGGCGCGCAGCTGCGCCAGCCATGCCGCTGCGGGGGGCCAATCGGCGGGCGTGTCCACCAGCCGCTGCGGACAGCAAGGGTCGAAGCCGGCGTGGCCCTGCGACACCGCCAGCGAGGCCAGCGCGGCCGCCGCCAGGACGCTGTCCGGGGTGTCCGGACGCAGCCGGCGCAGGCTGTTCGCCAATGCATGGTCGAGGGTACGCAGCGCGTTGCTGCGGTAGAGCGCGGCGAGCAGGCTCATGCCTCCCCCCGTGCGCGTGCGGCCATGCGTGCCTGGGCATGCTCGCCCCCGGCGAACAGGGCGTCCATCGCATCGACCAGCACCGGGTCGAATCGGTGCGCATACACCCCGGGGCTGTCGGCGCGGGTGGCATCCAGGCCACGGCAGAACAGGTAGCGGATGCCGCCCATGTCGCGCGCCAGGTCATACTCCGCGCCCAGCCGGAAGCGCAGCCACCGGTGCAGCGCCACGGTGTAGATCAGCGCCTGCAGGTCGTACTCGCTGTGCTGCATGGCGGTGGCCAGCCGTGCCGGGTCGTAGCCGGGCAGCCGGTTGGATTTGTAGTCGAGCACGTACCAGCGACCATCGCGCACGTAGGTGAGATCGATCTTGCCGGTCATCAGGCCCTCCAGCCGGCGCCGCGTGCCGAAGCCCCGCCGCTCGCGCACCAGGCCGTGCGCGTGCAGCAGGTCGAGCAGTGCCGGCACGGCGGTGGGCTGCATGGCGAAGTGGAACTCGATTTCGGCGCGGCGCGCGTCGGCAGGCACGTCGTGCAGCGCGCCCCCCTCGGGCAGGGCCACGGTCAACGTCTGCCCCACCAGTGCCGTCAGCATGTCCACGCCATCGTCGAGGTCTTCGTCGGCATAGCCTTCCTGCGCCAGGGCATCGCGCAATACCTGCGCCTGTTCTTCCGGCGCCGGTTGCCCGGGCTGCCAGCCCGCCCAGCGCGCGAAGTCGGTGTTCTCCAGCGCATCGTGCAGGACATTGCCGAAGCGGCTGCCCGTGAAGCGCGGGTCGACCGGGTCCGCGCCGGCGACGGTGTCCGGCCCGGCCTCGACCGCCGGGTCGATGCCGGCCGGTTCGTCTGCCGCAGGCGCCGGCGCTTCGGTCGCGGCGGCTTCGGTGTCGTGCCCGGCGTCAGCGTGCGCCAACTGGGTGAAGCTGTACACCCACCAATCGTGCGGCACGCGCCGGGTCAGCGCGCGCACCGGCGGCAGTTCGCCCTCGGCAACGAACGCAAGCTGGGCCGGGCGCGGCTCGGCGGGTCCCTCGACCACAGCGATGTCCGGGTGCGAACGTAGCGCATCCAGGTCCGACAGCATCGTTGCCAGGCGGGTTCTGGCCAGGCCGGTGAGGTCGCCGGCGGCGATCCACAGCGCGTGTTCGGCCCGGGTCAGACCCACGTACAGCAGCCGCGCGTCTTCGGCGTTCTGCTCCAGCGCGGCGCGCTCGACGGCCGCGTTCCACGCCTCGTCGCGGTCCAGTTTCCAGTGCAGCTCGCGGCGGCCGTTGGCGTGCACGGTGCAGTTGGAATCGGCACGGTTGCCACCGCCGTCGATGCCCACGAACGGCAGGAACACCAGCGGATACTCCAGGCCCTTGCTCTTGTGCAGGGTGATGATCTGCACGCGGCGCGCATCCGATTCGAGCCGCAGCAGCTGCTGCTCGTCGTTCTGGTCGGCGTGCGCCATCTGGACCTGCAGCCAGTCCAGCAGGCCATGCATGCCCAGGGTGTGCCCGGCCGCCTGCTGCAGCAGTTCGCCCAGCTGCAGGTAATTGGTCAGGCGACGCTCGCCATCGAGCAGGCCGAGCAGACGCTCGGCGTGCTCGGCGCACAGATCGGCGATCACCGCGAACGGGCCGCCGCGCTGCCAGCGCTCGCGCCACAGCAGCAGGCGCAGCTGGAAGGTGCGCTGCGACTCACCCTCGCGTTCCATCGCGTCGATGGCCTGCGCGTCTTCGCCCAGCAGCACAGTGGAGAGCGCCGCGCGCAGGCGCCCTTCATCGGCAGGTTGCAGCAGCGCGAGCAGCAGCAGGCGCAGTTCGTGGGCCTCGTCGGTGGCGTACAGGCTCTGCTTGCCGGCGGCCACGGCAGGAATACCAACCGCGCCCAGCGCCTGCTGGATGCGCGTGGCTTCCTTGTGCGAGCGCACCAGTACGGCGATGTCGCCGGGCTGTACCGGATGCCCACGCAGCAGCGCGCGGCCCTGCCGCGCCTGGACGAGAATGCGGTGGATCTCGGCCACGCAGGCATCGCTGGCCTGCTGGCGCGACGCATCGGCCTTGAGCGCGCCACCGTCGGGGTTGTGCAGCACGCGCACGGTCAGGCCCGGTGCGGGCGCGCCGTCACGCAGGAAGTCGTCGTCGCTGCGGGTGTTGCCCGGGTGCACCGGTTCGAAGGCGATGTCCTCTTCCAGGAACGCGCGCTCGCCGGCATGGGCGTACAGCGCTTCGATCGCATGCAGCACGGCCGGACGCGAGCGGAAGTTGCGGTCCAGCGCGGGGGCGGCGTCCGCCTGTCGCTTGGCCTTGAGGTAGGTGTGGATATCGCCGCCGCGGAACCCGTAGATGGCCTGCTTCGGATCGCCGATCAGGAACAGCGCCGGGGCCAGTCCGGCGTCCTCCGTCTCCTCGGAGCGGCCGAACACCCGCTGGAAGATGCCCCACTGGCGATCGTCGGTATCCTGGAATTCGTCCACCAGCGCGATCGCGTACTGCGCCCGCAGCTGCCGCACCAGCGTGGCGCGGTGCGGGCCGTCGAGCGCATCGGCCACGCCCTCGATCAGATCGTCGTAGGTCTGCACGCGGCCGATCCGCTTGAGCTCGGCCAGGCGCGCGCGCGCCTCGGCGCGCAACGCGTGCAGGAACACGATGGCCGCCTGCCGCAGCCACTGTTCACGGGCATCGGCGGCATGCCACCAGCGCTGCAGCGCGTCGAACAGGGGCGAGCTGGGGCACTGCCCCTGCTCGGCGTCCCGGCAGAACGCCAGCAGGTTCACCGGCAGCAGCTTGCCCAGGTGGGTCTTGTCGCCGCGGGCCCAGTGCTGCGTGGCCACGCCGGCGAACAGCTCGCCGAAGGCCTTGTCGAAGCTCGGCCGTTTCGCGCGGCGGCCATCAAACACCTTGCGGTCGAAGGCGCTCGCGATCTGCGCCTGCGCGTCGTCTGCATGCGCCGGGATCGCCTCGGCCAGCGCGGCGGCCGCGGCGTCCAGCTGCGGCGCGGGATCGGGGCAGGTCTGGGTCGGTGCCGCCGGCAGCAGCGGCAACGGTTTGATCAGGGTCGCCAGATCGCCGGCCAGCGCATCGGGCGTGGACCACAGCCAGGTCAGCGCCTCGACGGTGGCCGGGTCGTTGGCATGGACGCGCCACAGGTCGGCCGCCAGTTCGTCGTGCAGCTCGCGTTCGCTCGGCAGCAGCGTCGGTGGGTCGAAGGTGTGTCCGCTCTCCAGGGCGTGCTCGCGCAGCACACGGGTGCAGAAGCCGTGGATGGTGAAGATCGCGGCGAGGTCGATTTCGTCGGCCGCGGTCTGCAGCCGCCGCGCGAGTGCGGCCGGGGTTTCCTCGCCGCGCGCCAGCTGGCGCTGCAGGAGGGCGCGGGTCAGCACCACGTCGGGGCCGTCGTCGGGGGATGGCGCGCGCTCGACCAGTTGCGCCGCCAAGGCCAGCCGCTCGCGGATGCGCTTGCGCAGTTCCTGGGTGGCCGCATCGGTGAAGGTCACCGCCAGGATCTGGCCGATGCGCCAGCCCTTCTCCACCACCAGGCGGGTGAACAGCGTGGCCAGGGTGAAGGTCTTGCCGGTGCCGGCACTGGCCTCGATCAGGCGCACGCCGTCCAGCGGCAGCGCCAGGTAGGGATCATCGAGCAGGGTGTGGTCGGTCATTGCGCGGCTCCTTCCTCATCGAAGCCCGGGAAGACCCGGCCTTCGCGCACCGCGGTGAACACCACGAAGCTGGTGTGCAGCAGTTGGCGGTAACTGTCGGCGGTGGCGAACGGATCGCGGCCGCGCAGGGCCAGCTGGTAGCTGGCGCCGCTGGATTCGGCCCAACTGCGCTCGCTGCCATGCCACTTGGCATAGCCCTCGGTGGCACGCTTGGCCTCCGCGGCGGTGTACAGCGCCCAGCCGGTGGACGGGCCGTACAGCAACGGCGCACGCAGGCCCTCACTGCGCAGCTGCAGCAGGCGGCGCAGGGCGGCGCGTGCCTGGTCGGCAGGCAGCGGCGCCAGCACGTGCGGGCCCAGCCCCTCGTCGCCGGCATCGTGGAACTGGACCAGCGGCAACGCATCGCCCGCCGCGTTGGCAAGCAGCCAGTCCAGTCCCTGGCGGATGGCCGCGCGACCGTTCAGGCGATCCGCGCGCAGGCGCGCCAGCCCATGCGGGTACACGTCATCCACGCGCCCGTGCAGGCGCACGCCATCAATGTCCACCTCGTAGCGGCGGCTGTCGGCCACGCTGCCGGCCTGCCAGGCCGCCAACGCATCTGCATAGGGTTCGGTCTGCGCCTGCAGCGCCGCGAACTGGCGCTCGCCCAGCGCGCCGGACGGCACCAGAGCGCGGGCGCGCAGGCGGGGATACAACGGCGCTTCGTCCCCGGCCAGCGTGGCGGCGATCACCGCGTGCTGCAGGTGGACCTTGTCGTGGCCACGCGACGCCATCACCAGCGGCTCGACGTCGTCGGCACTGCCCACCTCGTCGGGCAGGCGCAGGCCAAGGCGCTGGGACAGGAACTGGCTGGCCGGATCGGTGAGGAAGCGGCGCAGCGCGTCCAGGCCCAGGTCGGCTTCCAGGCCTGCGGTCTCCGACGGCGGCAGCGCCTGGGCGAACCACGGCGCCAGCGCGCGGCGGGTACCGCCCAGCGACCCGGCCGCGGGGTGCCACTGCTGGCGGTAGCTGAAGCGCCGGGGCTCATCGCCGCCGCCGAAGGCAGCCGGGGCGAAGGGCTGCAGCGAATGCCGCACGGTCATCTGCCGGGCCACCGTCGCCGGCGCCTGGTGGTACTCGGCCGCCGCGTCGATCAGTTCGCTGACCAGCACCGACGGTTCGCGCACGCTGCCATCACGCGGGTCGGCGCCAAGGTAGCTCAGGTAGAAAACGTCCTGCGCCGAGGCGAACAGCTGCAGGAACAGGAAACGGTCATCCTCGCGCAGCGATCGGTCGCCATGCCGGCGCTTGTCCGTGCCCAGTTCGGCGGTGAGCTGGTTGAGGCCGGCCGCCGGATCGCGCCGAGGGAAGTCGCCGTCGTTCAATCCCAGCACGCAGATCACCCGGAACGGCAGCAGACGCATCGGCACCATGCGGCCGAAGCTGACGCCGCCGGTCAGCAGCGGTGCGCGGGTATCGGCCTGGGCCAGCGCGCCGGCGAAGTGCGCGCGCACCACCTCCGGCGGCACCTCGCCCTGATAGCCGGCGGTGGCCGCGTCACGGGCGAAGTCGTTGATCAGCTTGCGCAGGCGCTCCAGCGCGCGCTGGCTGTTGGCCGCCTGCGGCGGGTCGGGCAGCAGCGCATCCAGCATGGCCAGCAACCGCTGGCGCCACTGCGCCGGCGACAGCGCCTGGCCCAGCGCCTTCTGATAGCGCGCCAGCACGCGCAGCAGGCCAAGCAGCCGGTCCAGCGCGTCCAGCGCACTGCCTTCCAGCTCCGGCCACGGCGCCACGCCGGCGATGTCGTCGTCGCTGCCGCTGGCATGGCCGAGCAGCAGCCGGTCGAGCGCGAACTGCCAGGTGAAGGCGTCATCGTCCGGTGCCTGGTGCTCGCGGCGGTGCGCGGCATCCAGCCCCCAGCGCGCGCCCGCCGCGTCCAGCCAGTCGTGCAGGCGGTCGAACGCCGCTGCGTCCAGACCGGCGGCGTCGGCCAGCGGCGCGCTGGCGAGCAGGTCGAGCACTTCGTTCACCCCGAAGCGCGACACCGGCAGGCCGAGCAGGTGCACGAACACATCGGCCAGCGGCTCACCGGCCAGCGGGCTGGTATCGGCCAGCGCATAGGGAATGTGCTCTTCGCCACCGCTGCGCCCGCCGAACACCGCTTCCAGGTACGGCACATAGGGGTCGATGTCCGGGGCCAGCACCGCGATGTCGCGGGCCTGCAGCGGTGGATCGAACCGGTTGTCCTGCAGCAGGCCGCGCAGCTGGTCATGCAGCACCTGCAGTTCACGCAGGCGCGTATGGCAGGCATGCACCTGCAGGCTGGGATCGTCATGGCGCAGCGCCTGGCGACGCGGGCCGGCCGGTTCGCCGCGGCGGTGGAACAGGTCGCGCTGCAGGCGATGCAGCAGGCTGTCCGACAGCCCGCCCTGGTCCAGCGTGGGGCCGGTATCGTCCTCGGGATCGTCGTAGGCGGCGATCTCACCGGCCGGGTGCACCACCTCGTAGCTGCCCAGCACGGCCATGAAGTCGCGGCCTGCCGCACCCCACGCCTGCAGCAGGCGGTTCTCGCCGGCGCTGCCGCCGAACGGATCGGCCGCGCCGCTGCGCAGCTTCTCGCCCAGGGTCTGAAGGTCGCCCCAGTACGCCTGGGTCGGCGTGGGCAGGTAGAAATGCATCGTGCCGACCCGCGCCTGGGTCGCCATCACCCGCAGCACGTCCGGCGAGATGTTGAGCGTGGCGAAGGCGAACACGCGCGCGGGCAGGCCCTGCGGCACCGGCTTGCCTGCGCCCTCGAACCGCTCCAGGTAGGCGTGGATGCGGCGCGCGCGGTACTGCTCGCCACTGGCGATGTGCCGCCACAGGATGGCCTGCGGATCGTTCGGTTCGGCACCGGCTTCCCAGCGCAGCAGCCAATCGCGACGCCAGGCCTGGTACTTCTCGAACACCGCCGCCAGCTCGCCGGCCAGCGCCCACGGCTTGAGCGGATCGGCCGCCGACAGGTACGCCTGCAGCGCGCGCATCGGCGGGCGCGCCATCAGCGTGGCGTCCTGCAGCGCCGCGTACAGCCGCCAGCGCAGCCCTTCGGCGTTGAGATCGTCGTGTTCGCCCGGCACGTTGGCGTTGAGCGCGCGCGCCACGAACTCACCCGGGGTGAGGAAGGTCAGGTTGGCGGCGATGCCATACTCGGCCGCCAGCGTGGACTGCAGCCAGCGGCGCATGGCCACCTGCGGGATCAGCACCACCTCCGGTTCGAGCACGGATTGGCCCGGTACCGGCGTGCGCACTTCGGCAGCCAGCAGGGCGGCCAGCACATCGAGCGCGTTGGAGTGGTACAGGCGGAAATCGGAAACAGCGTGGGTCATCGCAGGAGTGTGCCGCAGCGGGCGCACCGACGCAGCGCGGCGGCACGCACGGAGGAGGAATGGCGTGTCCCATCGCCGGCCGACACGGTGTGTTGCAGTGCCCGTCAGGGCCACGGCCGTTGTTCCGGCATGGGGTCGTGCGACAATACTGCACGGTCCAGTTCGGTTATGTTCAGCCGTTCACCACGATCTTACAACGTTGGAAATTTGTTAATGGTGCCCATGACGGCTTCCGAAGATGATCTGGTGCAGTTGTCCAACGTGCGGATCGACCGCGGCGGGCGCACGATCCTGCGCGACGTCTCGATGTCCGTACCCCGTGGCAGCATCACCGCCGTGCTTGGCCCGTCCGGCAGCGGCAAGTCCACCCTGCTGGCCGCGCTGACCGGTGAGCTGCGTCCGGTGGCCGGCAGCGTCACGCTGTTCGGCAAGCCGATCCCCACCGGCAGCAGCGCGCTGCGCGAGATGCGCCGCAGCGTCGGCGTGCTGCTGCAGGGCAATGGCCTGCTCACCGACCTGACCGTGGCCGAAAACGTCGCGCTGCCGCTGCGCACCCATACCCGCCTGCCGACGCCGGTGCTGCGCCGCCTGGTGCAGATGAAGCTGCACGCGGTGGGCCTGCTGGCCGCCGCCGATGCCTGGCCGCGCGAGCTGTCCGGCGGCATGGCGCGCCGCGTCGCGCTGGCCCGCGCGCTGGCTCTGGATCCGCCGCTGATGATCTACGACGAGCCGCTGACCGGGCTGGACCCGATCGCCAGCGGGGTGATCATGAGCCTGATCCAGCGCCTCAACCACAGCCTGGGGCTGACCAGCATCATTGTCAGCCACCATGTGCACGAGACCCTGCCGATCTGCGATCAGGTGATCGCGATCGCCAACGGTGGGATCGTGTTCCAGGGCAGCCCGGCCGATCTGGAATCCAGCCAGGACCCGCTGCTGCGCCAGTTCCTGCACGGCGAACCGGATGGCCCGATTCCATTCGATGCCGCACCGCGCGCGAGGGTTGCCTGATGCCGTTCGTTGAAGCCACCCGTTCGCTCGGCCGCGCCGGCCTGTTCTCCCTGACGGTACTGCGCGGCTCGGTGCCGACCGCCGATTTCCTCGCCGAACTGACCCGCGAGATCTACAAGATCGGTGCGCGTTCGCTGCCGATCATCGCCGTGGGCGGCGCCTTCGTCGGGCTGGTGCTGACCCTGCAGGGCTATCGCACACTGACCACCTTCGGTGCCGCCGATGCGCTGTCCACGCTGCTCGGCCTGTCGCTGTACCGCGAGCTGGCCCCGGTGCTGACCGCGCTGCTGTTCATCGGCCGCGCGGGCAGTTCCATCGCCGCCGAGCTGGGCCTGATGCGTGCCACCGACCAGATCAAGGCGCTGGAGCTGATGGCCATCGACCCGATTGCCAAGGCGGTGGCGCCGCGCTTCTGGGCCGCGGTGCTGACCGTGCCGCTGCTGACCGGCATTTTCTGTTCGCTGGCGATCAGCGCCAGCTACTTCGAGGCCGTGCACGTGCTCGGGCTGGACAACGGCGTGTTCTGGTCGGCGCTGAGCAACAGCGTGGATTTCTGGGACGACTTCGGCGTGGCGATGCTCAAGTCGGCGATCTTCGGCGGCACGGCGGCGCTGGTGGCCTCGTACGTGGGGTTCAACGCCGAGCCCACCATCGAAGGTACTTCGGTGGCCACCACGCGTGCGGTGGTCAACGCCTCGCTGCTGGTGCTGATGTTCAACTTCGTGCTGTCGGCAATGATGTTCCAGTAGATACCCACCGGCCGTTGAACCGGCCGGTACTGCTTCACGCATGCAGATCCTCCCGCCCGGCGAGCTGTCCGGGCACCTGACAAAGAACAGTGAGACACGACATGGCCATCCGCGGTCCCAGACTCGAATTTTCCGTCGGCGCGTTCCTGCTGCTGGCGCTGGCCTCGCTGCTGGTGCTGGCCGTGGCGTCCACCAACCAGCGGTGGGGGCTGGGCAGCAGCGGCTACGAACTGAAGGCGCGCTTCACCCAGATCGGCCAGCTGCGCAAACAGGCGCCGGTCAAGATCGGCGGCGTCACCGTCGGCCAGGTCGCGCAGATCGAGCTGGATCCGACCAAGTTCGATTCGATCGTCACCCTGACGCTGGACGGCAAGTTCAAGGACCTGCCGGCCGACACCTCCGCCGGCATATTCACCAGCGGTTTGCTGGGCGAGAGCTATATCGGTCTGCAGCCGGGCGGCGATCCGGACGTGCTCAAGTCCGGCGATGAGATCGTCTTCACCCAGCCGGCGGTAGACCTGCTGCAACTGGTCGGCAAATACATGTTCAGTGGCCCGGGCAACGCCGGCGGCGCTGATTCCCACGAGGGCAATGGCGCACAGGCGCCTGCAAAGGAACCGCAACCATGAAAACCAGACTGATCCCCGCCCTGCTCGCCACGGCCCTGCTCGCCTCGCTGCCGTCGCTGTCGATGGCCCAGGCCGCCCCGGCCGCCGCCGGCGCCCAGCAGGGCCAGGCCGGCAGCGCCGTACTCGACGCCAGCACCCGCATCCTGACCACGCTGCAGGCGCGCCGCACCGAGTTCCGCGGCAATCCGACCGCGCTGCGCGGTTTCATCAACAGCGAGCTGAACAAGACCTTCGACCGCGACTATGCCGCGCGCCTGGTCCTCGGCGTGCACGGCCGCGGCGCGTCCGATGCCGATGTGAAGCTGTTTGCCGACGCGATGGCCGACAACCTGATGCAGCGCTACGGCTCGGCCCTGCTGGAAATCCAGGGCAAGCCGACGTTCCGCCTGAAGTCCGAGTCCCCGTTGCCCGGCAACCGCGGCGTGCGCGTGTCCACCGAGCTGATCCGCGCCGGCAGCGAGCCGACCCCGGTCGACTACCTGATGCGCAACGTGAGCGGCCAGTGGAAGATCTTCGACGTGATGATCGAGGGCATCTCCTACGTGCAGACGTTCAAGACCCAGTTCGACGCCCCGCTGCGCCAGAAGACCATCCAGCAGGTGGCTGCAGAACTGCGCAACGGCACCATGCAGGCCGGACAGGCGCCCCGTGGCAAGTAGTGCGGCCAGCGCCCGTCGCGACGGCACCGCGCTGGTGTTCAGCGGGGTGCTCGACCGCGCGGCGGCAACGGCCCTGTGGCCGTCGCTGACCTCGCTCGACGGCGTGCTGCAGCTGGATCTGACCGCGGTGACGCGGGTCGACAGCGCCGGTGTGGCGCTGCTGGCCGAACTGGCCGCGCGTCTGCGCGACCGCGGCGGTGCGCCGACCATCGTCGGTTCGCCGGCCGGCTTCAACGAACTGTGTGCCGCCTACCGGCTGGCGCCCACCCTGGATTTCAATGCCCCTTCTGCGGCGAGCTGACATGAACGTCCTACGCACCCTTCCCCTCCTTGTGCTCGCCACGGCGCTGACCGCGTGTGCCGGCAAGCCCGCGCGCGACAGTGCGCCGACCAGCGTGCCGGTGACACCGACCGCCGCCGATGCAGCGCTCGACGCACCCGCCGACGCCCTGCCGCAATCCGAAGTGCCGGCGCCGGTGCCGGCCGATGCCGTCGGGGATCCGGCGCAGTCCGGAGCCGACGGCACGTCGCCGGCCAGCGCGGGCGGCACGGCCCCGACCGATGCCGAAGACGACTTCGCCGCGCTGTACGGCGGCCCGGCGCCGAGCGCCGATGGCACCTTGGCGGCCAGCGCGCCGTACGATCCGTGGGAACCGTTCAACCGCCGCGTGCACAGCTTCAACAACGTGGTCGACCGCGCGGTCGCCCGGCCGCTGGCCACGGCCTACACCAAGGTGGTGCCGCGCTTCGCCCGTACCGGCGTGACCAACTTCTTCAGCAACCTGCGTGCACCGGTCACCATGACCAACCAGCTGCTGCAGGGGCGGGCGGACGATGCGTGGGACACCCTGGGCCGCTTCCTGATGAACACCACGCTGGGTATCGGTGGCCTGTTCGATCCGGCCAGCAAAGCGCTGGTGCCACGTCGCAGCGAAGACTTCGGCCAGACCCTGGGTGCCTGGGGCTGGCGCCGGTCGCGCTACGTGGAGCTGCCCTTCTTCGGGCCGCGTACCGTGCGCGATGTGTTCGGCCTGGCCGGCGACATCCCGCTCTCGCCGATCCGTACGATCGAAGAGGACAAGGTCCGCATCGGCCTGCAGGGTCTGCAGCTGGTGGACATGCGCTCGCAGCTGATGGCGCTGGACGACATCCGCGACAACGCGGTGGACGAGTACGCCCTGACCCGGGATGCCTGGCTGCAGCGCCGCAACTACCAGATCGAGAACGACCTGCGCGGCAAGCATGCGCGCGGCAAGGATGCCGACGACACCGCCCCGATCCCGGTCGATGCGATGCCGATGCCGAACTGGAGCAACTGACCGCACACAGAAAACCCCGCCTCGGCGGGGTTTTTTGTTGCCCGGCATCGCGCCACCGCCGCAGCGGTGGCGCGCCCTCCATTACAGCTGCTTGTCCAGGCTGATCTGCACGCCGTGGTCGCGGTCGTTGCCGCTGCCCACCAGCCCGCGGTAGTCCACGCGCAGGCCCCAGGTGCGGCCGAAGTCGAACATCACCCCGGCACCGAGCATCCAGCGGCTGCGGTCGAACCCGTCCAGCGTCGTGCGGTAGAACGGCAGGTCGACCAGATCGGCGTACTGCAGGGTGGCCAGGCCGCTGCCGCTGAAGTCGTGCTGGTATTCCACACGCAGCTGCGGCGTCCATGCCCCCCAGGTGGCGGTCCGGCGCGTTTCCATGCGCAGGCCGGCATTGCCGGTGGTGGCATCCACGTCCTGGTCGCCATAGCGCAGCGCGAACAGGTCGCTGCCCTGCTCCACATAGCTGTCCAGCGTGCCCTGCGATGCATCCAGGCGTGCGTACGGGGTGAACTGCCAGCTGCCCTTGGCCAGATCGGCACCGAAGGCGAGCGAACCGAACCACTGGCTGCCGTTGCGACGTGCATGCACGAAGCCGCCGTCGCCGGTCACGTAGCGGCGCAGGCTGTAGTCCAGCAGCTGGTGGCCCAGCAGGGCGTCCACGAACAGGCTGCGGCCCGGGCTGTAGCTGGCGTACACCGCCATGCTGTAGGCCTGGCCATCGCTGCGGCTGCCGCTTTCGCCGACGTCGCTGCGATCGCGGCCGTAGCCAAGGCCCGCACCGACGGCGAAGGCGTCGCTGATCCGCAGGTCGCTGCCGACGGTGACGCCATCGGTTTCGAAGTCGGTGCCGGCGCGCTGGCCGCCATCGCTTCGCCCGGAGCGGATCGTGCCGCCCACCCACAGACCCAGCGGCGCCTGCGATGCCGACGTGGCCGCCGCTGCCGGCGCGTCGAGGGACGGCTCGCGATCGAACGGTTGGCGGCGCTGCGCATCGCAGTCCTGGCCCGGCACGGCGCCCACCATCGGTTCACAACGGCGCTGCGCGTAGGACAGGCTCAGGTTGTTGCTGAATCCGTCGTTGCCACTCGCACCGTGCAGGCGCTGCATGCGCTGCTGGAAGTTCTCGATCTGCGAGTTGGCGAACCGGCGCGCCGCATCGCGCTGCGCGCTCAGCAGGCCACGCACTTCCGGATCGCGGGTGGGGTCCGGACGATCGGCGATCTGCACGATGTAGTCGCGGCTGCCGGTGAAGCCCAGCGCGTCGGTGACGGTCACGGTGAAGGCAAATGCCCCGGCGGCCGTGGGCGTACCGGCAAGCATGCCTGCCGCGTCCAGCGCCATGCCGGTCGGCAGTGCACCGGCGCTGACCGCATAGCGGTACGGCGCGGTACCCCCGGTGGCGGTGAGCGCCTGCTCGTAGCGGCTGGCGAACACGCCGGCCGGCAACGAGGACGGCGTCAGTGCCAGCACCGGTGCGGACACGTTGACCGTATAGGCCTGGGTGACCGCGCCGGCGCCACCGGCGGTGGTATCGGCAACGGTGACGCTGAAGGCGAAGCTGCCCGCAACGCTGGGCGTCCCCGAGACACGGCCGGTGGTGGCGTCCAGCGCCAGGCCGGCCGGCAGGCTGCCGGTACTGACGGCATACCGGTACGGGGCCAGCCCGCCCTCGGTGACAAAGTCCACGGCATAGCTGCTGCCGGCGGTGGCGCCCGGCAGTGCGCCGGCCGCCGGCGTCAGCGTCAATGCCGGGGCGGCCACGGCCAGCGAGTAGGCCTGCACCACGCTGGCCGGCGTCCCGCTGGTGCTGTCGGTGATGCTCGCACTCAGCGCAAAGGTGCCCGACTGGGTGGGCGTACCGGACACCATGCCGGTGCCGGCATCGAAGACCAGGCCGGCCGGCAGCGTCCCGGTGAGCACCACGCGATACGGCGCGATGCCGCCGGTGGCCGAGAACACCTGTTGGTAAGGCGTGCCTGCCGTTGCCGGTGCCAGCGTGGCCGGGGTCGCCACCAGCGCGGGGCTGGCTACCACCAGGCTGTAGGACTGGGTGAGGCTGGCCGGGGTGCCGGCAGTGCTGTCGGTGATGGTGACGGTGAGCGGGAAGCTGCCCGACTGGGTCGGCGTCCCAGCCAGCGTACCGGTGGCGGCATCGAAGGACAGGCCGGCTGGCAACGTGCCGGCAAGTGCCACGTGGTAAGGCGCGATGCCACCGGTGGCGGTGAACGCCTGCTGGTAGACACTGCCGGCGGTGCCGCCTGGCAACACCGACAACGGAGTGACCAGGACCGGGCTGGCCACGGACAGGGTGTAGCTCCGGGTAATGCTGGCCGGCGTGCCGGTGGTGCTGTCGGTGATGGTCGCGGTGAGCGCGAAGCTGCCCGACTGGGTCGGCGTGCCGGACAGCGTACCGGTGGCGGCATCGAAGACGACGCCGGTCGGCAGCGCGCCGCTCAGCACCACCTGGTACGGCGCGATGCCGCCGGTGGCAGTGATCGGCTGCTGGTACGGCGTGCCTGCCGTTGCGCCGGCGAGGGCGGACGGCGTGGCGACCAGCACCGGGCTGGCGATCACCAGGCTGTAGCTCTGGGTCAGGCTGGCCGGTGTGCCCCCGGTACTGTCGGTGATGGTCGCGGTGAGCGCGAAGCTGCCCGACTGGGTCGGGGTGCCGGACAATGCGCCGGTGGCGGCGTCGAACGTCATGCCCGTGGGCAGCGCACCGCTCAACGTCACCTGGTACGGCGCGATGCCGCCGGTCGCGGTGATCGCCTGCTGATAGGCCGTCCCTGCGGTCCCGGCAGGCAATGCCGCCGGCGTCGCCGACAGCGTCGGGCTGGCCACTACCAGGCTGTAGCTCTGGGTGAGGCTGGCCGGCATGCCGGTAGTGCTGTCGGTGATCGTTGCGGTGAGCGCGAAGCTGCCCGACTGGAGCGGAGTACCGGACAGCGTGCCGGTGGCGGCGTCGAAGGTCACGCCGGTCGGCAAGGCACCCGACAGGGTCACCTGGTACGGCGCGATGCCGCCACTGGCGGTGATCGCCTGCTGGTAGGCACTGCCTGCCGTGGCGGCAGGCAGGGTGGCCGGAGCGGCCGACAGCGTCGGGCTGGCCACCACCAGGCTGTAGACCTGGGTGGCACTGGCCGGCGTGCCGGTGGTGCTGTCGGTGAGGGTCACGATCAGGCCGAACGTGCCGGACTGGCTGGGCGTACCGGACAATGTGCCGGTGGCCGGGTTGAAGCTCATGCCGGTCGGCAGGCTCCCCGACAGCGTCACCTGGTACGGCGCGATACCGCCGCTGGCGGTGATCACCTGCTGGTAGGCGCTACCCGCCGTGGCGGCAGGCAGCGTGGCCGGGGTAGCCGACAGCGTCGGGCTGGCCACCACCAGGGTGTAGCTCTGGGTGATGCTGGCCGGCGTACCACCGGTGCTGTCGGTGAGGGTTGCGTTCAAGGTGAACGCGCCCGACTGCGTGGGCGTACCGGACAGGGTGGCCGTGCCGGCGTCGAAGCTCATCCCGGCCGGCAGTGTGCCGGTCAGCACCACCTGGTACGGCGCGATGCCGCCGCTGCCGGTGATCGTCTGCTGATACGCGCTGCCGGCCGTGGCGGCGGGCAGTGTGGCCGGGGTCGCCGACAAGGTCGGGCTGGCCAGCACCAGCGCAAAGGTCTGGCCGACGGTGAACGGACCCACGCCGCCACTGCTGTCGGTGGCCGTGGCCACCAGCGGGAAGGTCCCCGAACGGGTCGGCGTGCCGGAAATGGTCACGCTGTCGGCGGTGGTCGCGGTGATCGCCACACCGTCAGGCAGGTTGGTTACCTGGTAGTTCCCGTACGGCAGCGCGCCACCGGACCAGGTGAAGGTCTGGCTGTACGAGGTGCCGGCCACACCGGCCAGGCTGCCGCCGGCGGCCACGGTGATGGTCGGGTTGTCCACGGTGATGGTGACCGTGCCTGCGGTGGAGGTACCGCCCGGACCGGTAGCGGTGTAGGTGAAACTGTCCGGCCCGGCATACCCGGCGGCCGGCTGGTAGGTGATGGTGGTCGCATCCAGGTTGGTCGCCGTGCCATGCGCTGCGGCGGTGGCCACGGCAACCGAGGTGGCCGCGCCACCGGTCAAGGCAAGCGCGACCGGCGCGGCCGGCGCGTTGTAGCCCGTCGTCAGCGACACGTTGCCGGCCAGCGGCACTGCCTCGGCCACGGTCAGCGACAGGCTCTCGCTGACACCGAACGGGGCCCCGGTACCCAGGGTGCTGTCCCGTGCGGTCACAGTGAACGCGTACGGGCCGGTCTGGCTGGGCGTACCACTGATCACGCCCGCCGGGCTCAAGGTGAGCCCTGGCGGCAGCGCGCCAGCGGTGATGCTGAAGATATACGGCGCGGTGCCTCCACTGGCCGGCCCGCGGGCACTGGAGAAGGCCTGGCCACGAATGGCCGCCGGCAGCGCCGGGCTGGGCAGCAGCAGTGTCGGTGCCGCAACGACCACCGTGTACATCTGGGTGACCGTGTTGGGGGTTGAACCGCTGTCGGTAGCCGTCACCGACACCGGATAGGTGCCCACCACGGTCGGCATGCCGCTCAGCACGCCTGCACCGGTATTGAGCACCAGGCCCGGGGGCAGGCTGCCTGCGGTAATGGAATAGGTGTAGGGCGCGGTCCCGCCGGACGCCGAGAACGTCTGCGTGTAGACCATGCCTGCCTTCGGCGGGGTCAGGGCGGTCGGCAGCAGCCCCATCGGCTGGTCATCGTTGAGTATGGTCACCGTGGCCGATGCATCGCCCAGCACCGCGTTGATCGGCGTGCTCAGGTTGACCAGGAAGGTTTCATCGGGCTCCACCTGGGTATCGCCGTTGACCAGCACCGTGATCGTCCGCGTGGTGACGCCGGGCAGGAAGTTGAGCGTGCCACTGGCGGCAGTGTAGTCGCTGGGCGCGGTGGCCGTGCCGTTGACGGTGGCGTACTGGACCTGGATGGGCTGCGAGCTGGGCGACGACAGCGTCACCGTCAGCACCACCGGGGTGGTACCCGAGTTGCCCTCGTTGACCGAGACATCGCCAATGGACAGCGCGGGCATCGCGTCGTCGTTGACGATCGTGCCCACCCCCTGCCCCTTGGCGACGGTGGCACCCACCACGTTGCTTACGTTGACGGTAAAGGTCTCGTTCAACTCATAGACGATGTCGCCGTTGACCTGCACGGCGAAGCTGTAGGTCTGGCTGCCGGCGGGAATGGTCTGGCTGACAAGGCCGCGTGCCACATAGTCCGAGCCGGCGTTGGCCGTGTTGTCCGCGGTGGCGATGTCGAAGGTGACGCCCCCTGGGCCGGCCGGAGCATTCAGCGACACGACGAAGTTGAAGAGAGTGGTACCGCTGTTGCCTTCGTTCTGGCTGACATCGCTGACGCTCAGGGCAGGCAGGTCGTCGTCGCGGATGGTGCCGGTGGCGCTGGCCGGGGAGCCGACGGAGAAGCCGGTACCCGACAACAGGGTAACCACCACGGTCTTGTCGGGCTCCACCGTGGTGTCGGCGATGGGCACCAACGACAGTGTGCCGGTGGTGGCGCCAGCCGGGATCGCCACCGATGCGAGCACGCCGGTGTAGTCCACGCCGAAGCTGGCCGTGCCGCCAATGGAGATCGGGATCGACAGCGGGGTGGGATTGGTGCGGTCCAGGGTCACGGTGAAGACCAGCGGCGTGCCGCTGTCTTCATCGACCGTGGCAGGCGCGACGGCGATGGTGGCCACGGGCCTGTCATCGTTGAGGATCGTGCCGGTAGCGCTGGACGGTGTCCCCACCGTGTACCCGGCCCCCGGGGCTACCGTCAGGATCACCGTTTCGTCGGCCTCCACGACGGTGTCGTCGACCGGCAGGATGCTCAGCGAAGCACTGGTCGCGTTGGCCGGAATGACGATGCTGGACGCGCCGCCGGTGTAATCGATTCCGCTGGTGGCGGTCCCCGAGGTTGTCAGGTTGACGGTCAGCGCGCTTGCCACGCTGGCGCTGCTGGTCACGGTGTACACCATCGGCACGCCACTGCCTTCCAGTACGCTGGCCGGCGAGACGGTAATGCTCACCGCAGGCGCCGTGCTGACGGTCAGCGTGAAATTCTCCAGCTCATAGTACGGTGCAGCGCCTGCGCTGCTGTCGGTGACGCGCAGGGTGACCGGATAGGCCTGTACTGCACTGGTCGGTGTGCCGGACAGCAGGCCGGTGGTGCCGTTGAGCGTGATCCCGGTGGGCAGCGAACCGGTCTCCAGTGTGAAGGTGTAGGGTGCAACGCCGCCCTGGCCGATCAGGGTCAGCGAGAACGGCTGGTTCTGTACGGCGGTGGCCGCGCTCTGACTGAGCGACAGGCTGGGGTTCTGGACCGTCAGCGCGTACGCCTTGTCCACCACGTCGCCCCCGTTGTCGGTGACGCGCACGGTGAAGCTGAAGGCGCCGCGTCGGGTCGGGGTACCCGACAGCGTGCCTGTCGAGCTGAGCACCAGCCCCGGCGGGAGCAGGGCTGGGTTGGTGGTGTAGGTGTAAGGCGCAGTTCCACCGCTGGCGGACAAGGTCTGCGCAAACGCCGTGCCGGCGGTCATCGGGTTCAGCGTCGCCGGGCTGATCACGATCGACGACGCGGGAGGGTCGACGATCATCGTCACCCGGACGATACGGTTGGCCGTATCGGAGAACTCGAAGATGTCGCCCTGGGTGTCCACCCCGTTGTGGCTGTAGTCCACATACCAGTTGGGATCGTCGATGCGCAGGATGGCGCTGCCGCGCTGTGGCAGCGCTGGCCCGTCCACGGGACCGTCGCCGGCGAGAAAGATGTTGCTGCCTGCACAGGCGGTGACGTTGATCGCCACGCTGCCGCCGCTGGGCACATGGACCGTCTGCGGTCCGCACAACAGCGAGGTATGGGCCGCGCGCGCCGCGCCGGGCCAGAACAGGGCCAGGCAGGACAACAACGAGACAAAGGCGAACAGACGCGCGGAACGCGCGGTACCGGAAAGGAACGACATGACTCTTCCCCCTTAGAAGAATCCCACCTGGATGCGGAACAACATCGAGGTGCGCGTCCCAACTGGCGTGCTTCCGGAGAACCCAATCCCCTGCCGATCCCCGGCGCTGCCAGCGGTAGGCCATCCACGCCTCCCCCGTTGGCGCCATTGGAACAGACTCCCGGCGTGGAAGATAGGTGCAACGTACGGTCGCATCGCTGCAACGGCAGGGACTTGTGAACAACCTGAATGGCGTTCAGAGTACGCGGGCGCCAGTCCGGCGCCGCGCGCTCACCATCCAAGGGGGAATAGATGGGCGAATACTATCTGGGCCAGATTGTCATGGCCGGCTTCAATTTTGCACCGAGGTCCTTTTTGCCCTGCAACGGCCAGCTGCTGCCGATCTCGACCAATCAGGCCCTGTTCTCGCTGCTTGGCGTCCAGTACGGGGGAGATGGACGCACGACCTTCGGCCTGCCGGATCTTCGCGGCCGCGTGCCGGTGTCGGCAGGTCCTTCCGTCGATGCCACCTGGCAACCGCAACCTCTCCAGGCCGGCAATAGCGGCGGCGCGGAGAACATCACCCTGCTCTCGACCCAGATGCCGGCCCATTCGCACCCGGTCCTTGGTGTGAACGCCCCCGGTACCGTCCGCAATCCGACCGGCGGCGTCTATGCCGGCACCGGTACCGGCCCCAAGCTGTATGCCGCGCCAGGCAACACGCGGGTTGCGCAGGCCCCGGAAACGGTGGGCTTGGCCGGCAGCACCCAGCCGCACACGAACATGCAGCCGTTCGCGGTCATCAACTTCTTCATCTGCGCGCAGGCGGGCATCTATCCGCCGCGCAGCTGATCTTTCCAGGAGCACGCACCGATGACCACGCCTTTTGTCGGCGAAATCCGTATGTTCGGATTCAACCGCGTTCCTGCCGGATGGCTGCCCTGCGATGGCCGCGTCCTGTCCATCGCGGACAATGAAGTGCTGTACACGCTGCTGGGCACCACTTACGGCGGCAACGGTTCCACCAACTTCGCCCTGCCCGACCTGCGTGGCCGCCTGCCCCTCCATCAGGGAACCGGTGTCGGTCTCACGCCCCGTTCCATCGGCCAGGTGGGCGGCGCCGAGCAGGTCACTCTGACCCAGGCGCAGATGCCCGCGCATACCCATGCGTTGTCGTTGACCACCGCAGCCGCCACCGCCGACCTGCCCTCGCCCTCCGTGGTACCCGGCTCTGTCAGCGGCGAAACCTATTACGTCAGCGATACCACCGGCGGCTTGGCAATGACACTGGCGCCAGCGTCGGTGACCGCTGCAGGCGGCAACCTGCCGCATGAGAACTGCATGCCCACCCTCACCGTGCAGTACTTCATCGCCACCCTCGGCATCTACCCGACGCAGAGCTGACTTCCTCCTTCGCAAGGCGCAGAGATCACACCATGAGCGATTGCTTCCTCGGCGAAATCCAGATGTTCGGATTCCCCTACAACCCCAGTGGCTGGGCCTTCTGCAACGGTGCGATGGTACCGCTCCGGCAGAATCCGGCCCTGTACTCCCTGATCGGCACCCGCTTCGGCGGCGATGGGCAGAACACGTTCCAACTGCCCAACCTGACCACCCGCGCGGCCACCTCGCAGGGCAGCGGCCCCGGGTTGAGCCAGCGCGACATGGGCGAGGCGTTCGGCGTTGCCGGCGTCAGCCTGACGCTCAACGAGCTGCCCGCCCACACGCATGACCTGGTCGCTTACGCGCAGGCCGCGGCGAAGCGCGTGGCGACGCCGGTCGCCAACGGCGCGTTGTCGATGCCTGGCTCAAACGCGATCAAGTCCTTCAGCAGTGCGCCGCCGAATACGTCAATGGCGCCCAACATGCTGGCGCCCAGCGGCGGCGGTGGCGCACACGAGAACCGGCAGCCGTATCTGGCGGTCAATTTCTGCATCGCCCTTGAAGGCCAGTTCCCCTACTTCGAATGATCCAGGCGGACACCCTGGCGCCGTTCCCGCCGGAACGGCGCCCTGCACTGGCCGGCGTCGCCGGCGACACGACGTGGGCCTGGCGCGCGCTGGGCCGCGCCGACCTGCCGTGGCTGGTGGCGCTGTACGCCACCACCCGCGCGCAGGAACTGCAGCCCGTGCCTTGGCCGGAGACGGTCAAGCAGCAGTTTCTGGCCCAGCAGTTCGTGGCTCAGCACCAGCACTACCTGGGCCAGTACCCGCAGGCGCACTATCTGGCCATCGACGTCGACGGGCAGGCCGTGGGCCGTGTGTATCTCGACGAATGCGGTGAGGATGATCTGCTGGTGGACATCAGCCTGTTGCCGGCCTGGCGTGGGCGCGGGCTGGGCACGGCGCTGATCCGGCGGCTGCAGCAGGCCGCGGCGATGCGGGGACGCGGCTTGCGCCTGCATGTGCAGGTCCACAATCCGGCGGCACGCCGACTCTACGAACGGCTGGGCTTCGTTGCCGGCGACGATTCAGGCCAGCAGACCCATGTGGCGATGCGCTGGTCCGGCCTCAGTTGAACACGGCCTGGTAAAGAAAGCCGGCGCGCTCCTGCGCGATCGGAACCAGGAAGATGCCCACCTCGCCCACGCGCGCATGGCGCATCGCGAAGATCTGTTGCGGGAACACGATCGGGGCCGCATTGCGGAACAGCAGCGAGAACGGCACGCGCAGCGCATCGGGGCGTGCGTGTTTCAGCGGCCGCGCCTCGACCAGCACGAAGTCCACCTGCATGCCCTGCAGGTCCACGGCGAACGTTTCATCCACGCAGCCTGCAAAATGTTCCAGCGTCAGCAGTTCCATGCCCTGTCCCCTGTCGGCACACCGCGCGCGTCGCGGCGGCGATCATCCTCGTTGCTGCGCGTGCCGCGCGCAAGGTGCGTGCAGGCGCGTGGTGCGCCTGCACGCAGGGGCATCACGCGGCCAGCGCAGCGTCGATCGCCGCCACCAGACGGGCGTCATCGGCCGGCACATCCGGGGCGAAGCGCGCGATGACCTGGCCGTCGCGGCCGATCAGGAACTTCTCGAAGTTCCACAGCACGGCCGGCGCCGGATTGACCACCAGATCCGGGTACTTGGCCACGGCACCCTGCAGCTTCTCGCGCATCGGGCCTTCGCCCGTGGCAGCCGGCTGGGCGGCGGTGAGCTGCTGGTACAGCGGGTGGATGTCATCACCGGCGACGCTGATCTTGGCAAACAGCGGGAAGCCGACGTTGTATTCCAGCTGGCAGAACTGCTGGATTTCCGACTCGCTGCCCGGCTCCTGGGCCAGGAAGTTGTTGGCCGGGAAACCCAGCACTTCCAGGCCGGCCGGCTGCTTCTCGGCATACAGCGCCTGCAGGCCTTCGTACTGCGGGGTCAGGCCGCACTTGGAGGCGACATTGACCACCAGCAGCACCTTGCCGCGGTAATCGGCCAGCGAGGACGGCTGGCCTTCGATGGTGGTGACGGGAATGTCGTAGACGGTCTGGCTCACGGGAGATCCTTGCAATGGCAGGTTGGCGGCACAGCATACCCGTGCCGGCGACGGGTCAGTCGACGCAGATCGTGCCCTGCGCCACGCCGTTGTCGATGCGCTGGTGGCAGCCGAAGTTCTGGCTGATGTCGCGCTGGCAGACACCGCGCGCGGTGGCACCGGCCACCAGCCCGGCGCCCTCCGGGGCAAGGCACTGGCCGTTGCAGTCGGCCTTGCCGCCGCAGGCCTTGCCGGCATCGGCATAGGGCACCACGCAGTGGACATGCTGCAGGCGGCCGAGCGGTCTGGCGTCACCGCCGGCGGCCTCGCATTCGGCACGCTGGGCGGTCGTCGCGGCGGTCTCCACGCTGGCCGCAGGCACGCCGGAACCGGCGGCATGTGGCGCACTGCTGCACCCGGCCAGCACCCACAGCAGGAACATCATCAACACACTGCGCATCGGCGCATTCCTCATGTCGGTGCCGACGTGGTGTCGTCCACGCCGGTGTCGTCGTCATCACCGGCCGCATCGGCCAGCAGCAGGTCGGTCTGCTCGCTGCCCAGCGATTCCACGCCGCGCAGTCGCCGTTCGATGGTGCGGGTCTTGCGGCTGGCTTCGCCCAGGCTGCGCCCGACCGTACTGATCTGCTTTTCGGCCTTTTCCAGGATGCCGGCGAACTTGCCGAACTCGCTCTTCACCGCGCCCAGCAGGCTCCACACCTCGCTGGAGCGCTGTTCGATGGCAAGCGTGCGGAAGCCCATCTGCAGGCTGTTGAGCAGCGCGGTGACCGTGGTCGGCCCGGCCACCACCACGCGGTGCTCGCGCTGCAGCAGGTCCACCAGGCCCGGGCGGCGGATCACCTCCGCATACAGCCCTTCGGTGGGCAGGAACATCACCGCGAAGTCGGTGGTATGCGGCGGCACGATGTACTTGTCGCAGATCGACCTGGCCTGGACCCGGATCGCGCGTTCCAGCTGCGCGCCCTGCACGCGCACGCCCTCGGCATCGCCCTGCTCCTGGGCATCAAGCAGGCGCTCGTAGTCCTCACGCGGGAACTTGGAGTCGATCGGCAGCCACACCGGGGTGTCCTCATGACCACGGCCGGGCAGGCGCACGGCGATGTCGACCATCTCACCGCTGTCCGGACGCACCTTCACCCCACGCGCGTACTGCTCCTGGGTGAGGGTCTGCTCGAGGATGTTGTCCAGCTGCACTTCGCCCCAGCTGCCGCGGTTCTTGACGTTGGTCAGCACGCGCTTGAGATCGCCGACGCCGGTGGCCAGCTGCTGCATCTCGCCCAGCCCGCGCTGGACCTGCTCGAGCCGGTCGGAGACCAGCTGGAACGATGCGCCCAGGCGCGCTTCGAGCGTGGTCTGCAGTTTCTCGTCCACGGTCACGCGCATCTGGTCGAGCTTCTCGGCATTGTCGGTCTGCAGGCTCCTGAGCTGCTGCTCCAGGGTGGCACGCATTTCGCCGATGCGCTGTTCGTTGCGCTGGGTCATGTCCTGCAGGCGCTGGCCCAGGGTGTCGCCGAGGCGCTGCTGCGACTGCACGTTCTCCTCACGGCCCTTGCGCGCGTCCTCGGCCAGGGTCTGGCGCAGCGCGGCCATGTGCCCATCGGTGCGCGTGGTCAGCTCCAGCAGCTGCTGGCCGAACGCGTCGATGCGCGCCTGCTGCTGCTGGCCGAACGCTTCCAGCTGCAGGCGCACGTCGTGCAGCCGCTGCGCCAGCAGATCGCCGGTGCGCTGCTGGGCCAGGCCATGTTCCTCGCGCGCCTTGCGCGCGTCTTCGCCCAGCGCGTCGCGCAGCAGGTCCAGGCGCTGGTCGGTGCGGGTGGACAGATCGGTCAGCGCGCGGGCGAAGCTCTCCAGCCGCGCATCCTGTTGCCGGCCCAGCCCTTCGAGCTGCTCGCGCAGCTCGCCACGCCCGACCCGGGCTTCATCGCGCAGGGCCTGCTCCAGGCCGCCGTGCTGGGAACGCCGCAGCAGGAGGATCAGCTGCAGGATGAGGACGGCGCACAGCAGGCCGCCAAGCAGAAGGAATTCGGTTTGCATGCCGGCAAGTGTAGGCCGTGCCGGTCTCAATGGCTGCGCCGCTGCGGACCCGGCGAACCGGGCCGCAGCCGTCACCGCAGGCGCGGCCGGGTTACAGGTGGGTGATCACCTGGTCGCGGGGCAGCCGCGACTTCGGCAGGTGGGCGTTGAAGTTGGCCTCGCTGCCGTATCCCAGCGCCACCAGCACCACACTGGTCAGACCGCGTTCGGCCAGGCCGAGCTCGGCATCCAGCACGGCCGCATCGAACCCTTCCATCGGCGTGGCGTCGATGCCGTGCACCCCCGCCGCCAGCAGCAGCGTGCCCACCGCCAGGTAGGTCTGCTTCTGCATCCAGTGCTGCACATCGCCCAGCGTGTGGCGGTGCAGGTCCACGTAGTGGTGCAGCGCGCCGCGCTGGCCCTCGCGCGCCTGCGGCGTCGGGTAGCGGCCATCGGCGGCTTCCTGCTCGATCACCTGCGCCAGGTACGCATCGTCAATGGCGGTGCGCGTGGCGAACACGATCACGTGCGAGGCATCGGTGATCTTGGCGGTGTTGTACGGCTGGTTGGGCTGGGTGGCGCGCGCGATGCGGGCGCGCGCCTCGGCGCTGCCCGCCACCAGGAAGTGCCACGGCTGCGCGTTCACCGACGACGGCGCGTGGTGCAGCACCTCGAGCAGGTCTTCCAGCACCGCCGGCGGCAGCGTGCGGGTGGGGTCGTAGGCCTTGGTGGTGTGCCGGCGAAGGGCAACAGACGCGAGGGTCATGGGAACAGGGTCCGGTACAGGGTCGGCAAGGGGGGTCAGAAGCCTTCGAGGACCAGCTTGCCGCGCGCGCGGTGGCTCTCGATCAGGGCATGGGCACGGCGCAGGTTGGCGGCATTGATGCGGCCGTAGTGCTCACCGAGGGTGGTGCGCAGCACGCCGGCATCCACCAGGTCGGCCACGCGGTCGAGCAGCGCATGCTGGCGCTCCAGATCGGGCGTGGTGAAGCTGGACCGGGTGAACATCGACTCCCAGTGCAGCGACAGGCTCTTGCGCTTGAGCGCCATCACATCCAGTTGGCCGGGGTCGTCGATCAGGGCCAGCTGGCCCTGCGGCGCCAGCGCGGCCACGATCTGGTCGTAGTGCTGGTCGGTATGGGTGAGGCTGGCCACATGGTCCACCGCCGCGATGCCCAGTCGCGCCAGGCCCTCGGTCAGCGGCTGGGTGTGGTCGATCACATGGTGCGCGCCCAGTGCATATACCCAGTCCTGGGTATCCGGTCGCGAGGCGGTGCCGATCACCGTGAGCCGGGTCAGCTGGCGCGCCAGCTGCACCAGGATCGAGCCCACGCCACCGGCCGCGCCGACCACCAGCAGGGTCTGGCCCTCGCCATCGCCCTCGGCGATGCGCAAGCGGTCAAACAGCAGCTCCCAGGCGGTGATCGCGGTCAGGGGCAGCGCCGCGGCGGCGGCATCGTCCAGGCTGGCCGGCTTGCGGCCGACGATGCGCTCGTCCACCAGCTGGTACTCGGCATTGCTGCCGGCCCGGCCGATCGCCCCGGCATAGAAGACCGCGTCGCCGGGCTGGAACAGGCGGACCTCGCTGCCGACCGCGTCGACGATGCCGACCGCGTCCCAGCCGAGCACCCGCGGCCCGTCCACGGCCACGCCGTTGCGTACCTTGGTATCGACCGGGTTGACCGAGATCGCACGGACCTGCACGCGCAGATCGCGCGGCCCCGGCTCGGGCAGCGGCAGGGTGATGTCCACCAGCGCGCGCGGGTCGCTGATCGGCAGGCCATGTTGGGTGTAGGCGACGGCTTTCATCGAAGCGCGGTCCGTTGGAAAGAGGCGCACAGCGTGCGCTTCACCGGCGCGCCGGAAAAGGCGCAAAATCGTTCAGCACTTTCACTCCTGGAATGAAAATGGTCCGTGTTGACGACCTGGTCCTGTTCGTCCGCACCGCGGCACTGGGCAGCTTCTCCAATGCAGCGCGCGAAGCCGACCTGCTGCCCGGCCAGGTTGCCGCGGCGGTGGCGCGGCTGGAACGCGAACTGGACCTGCGGCTGTTCGTGCGCTCCACCCGCAGCCTGCGCCTGACCGCCGAAGGCGCGCTGTACCTGCCCTACGCCCAGGATGTGCTGGCCACCCTGAGCGAAGGCCAGGCACGGGTGCGCGGCGAGGATGCCGAACTTCGCGGGGTACTGCAGGTGGCCGCGCCGTCGGACCTGGGCCGCCACCTGCTGCTGCCGTGGTTGACCGAGTTCCGCGCCACGCATCCCAAGCTGCAGCTGCGGCTGCGGTTGTCCGACCAGGTCGCCGACGTGTTCCGCGATCCGGTCGACATCGCCTTCCGCCTTGGTCGCTTCGATGACGCCAGCTACGTGGCGCTGCCGCTGCTGCCCGGCAACCGCCGGGTGCTGGCGGCCGCACCCGGCTACCTGGCCCGGCACGGCACGCCCACCAGCCTGGAGGCGCTCAAGGACCATCACTGCCTGCTCTACCAGCTCGCCGGCCGTGCCTACGACCGCTGGAACTTCGAGGCGGACGGCCGCCGGGTGGTGGTGCCGGTGCGGGGCAACATGATCTGCGACGATGCCGACGTGGTGCGGCGCTGGGCCGTGGCCGGCGAAGGCATCGTGTTCAAGTCGTGGCTGGATCTCCGCGAGGACGTGCGCGCCGGGCGCCTGCAGGTGCTGCTCGATGGCGCCGGCGACAGCCTGCCATTGAACCTGGTGTGCCCGCATCGCAAGCAGTTCTCGCCGGCGATCCGGCAGCTGCACGCACTGTTCGAGCGCCGCCTGCAGCCCCTGCTGGAGGATCTGCCGCAGCCGGCGGGCTGACGCTATCGGGAACCGCAGCGGTGCCGGACAATGGCGCTCCCCCGTTGTCGAGTCGCCGCCATGCCGTGGATGGGCATCCAGGATCTGTGGACCTTCGTTGCTGCCGTGCTGGTGTTCCTTGCGCTGCCCGGCCCGGGGACGTTCACCCTGCTGACCGCCACCGGGCGCGGCGGCGCCCGCGGCGGCTACACCGCCCTGTTCGGCCTGCTGCTCGGCGACCAGATCCTGATGTGGCTGGCAGTGGCCGGCGTGGCCGCGCTGCTCAAGGCCAACCCGCTGGTGTTCCACGCGGTGCAGTATCTCGGCGCGGCCTATCTGGTCTGGGTCGGCATCGGCCTGCTGCGGCGTCCACGGCCGGCAGGCGAGGAAGGCGAGGAAGGCGGCATCCGCCTGCGGCCGGGGCACTACTTCCGGCAGGCGCTGCTGATCAACCTGCTCAACCCCAAGGCGATCATCTTCTACATGGCATTCCTGCCGTTGTTCATTGACCCGACGCGCCACCAGGGCGTGATGACGTTCGCGAGCATGGCGGTGATCATCTTCGTCATGGGACTGGCCTACTGCTCGGTGCTGATCGGAGTGGGCAACCTGTTGCGCCGTCGGATTCTTCAGCATCCCCGCATAGGACTTTTGCTGAAACGCGTCGCCGGTATCTTCCTGATCGGATTTGGCGTGCGCCTCGGCGTCAGCGGCTGACGCCCCGCCACGTGGGCCGATGCGCGTCGCCTGGGCGGTGCTGCCTGCGCTGGGAAATAGACACGGTCATCCAGACGCTGCACTTCAATCAATAACTTGAGATTCCCCCACCCCCCTCACGGGGTGTCCAATCGGCGCCATCGCCCCACGGCCGCTGCGTTGCGGCCGCGCGCCCCACGCGAGTAACCGATGCCTCCCGTGTACTTCGTGCAGCACCTGGCCGGGCATGACGAGCGCCTTCTCGGCATGGACACCGGCCGTATCGATCTGGCCCATCCTGCCGTCTGCCGCATCCTGGCGGACCTGCAGCCGCTGGACCGGATCGACCTGCGCGCCTGCCGTTTCGACTGCCAGGCCAGCCTGGCGCAGGCGCTGCACCGGCGCATCCGCGACGCCGAGGATGCCGCGCAGGGCTGGCGGATGTTCGACGAGCACGGCGTACTCCGCTGCAAGCGCTTCCCGGGCGATGCCCAGGTGATCGTTCCGCATGGGCTGCCGCGCGACGACGAGTGGCTGCGCCTGCTGATGGCTACCGCCGCCGAGGCATCGGGCTGATGCGCAGCGCGCTCAGTCGGTGCGTCGGGCCTGGCGCAGGTGGTCGATGAACACCCGCAGTTTCGGCGCCATCTGTTCGCGCGCCTGGTAGTACAGGTGGAATCCGGCGAACGGCGGCTGCCAGTCCTGCAGCACCGCCTGCAACCGGCCCTCGGCGACATCGCTGGCCACCACGGCGTCGAACGCCTGCCCCATGCCGAGGCCGGCGCGCACGGCGGCGTGGATCAACGCCGCATCGTTGAACACCAGCCGGCCATTCACCTCCACCTCGAAGTCGCGGCCGGCGTGGCTGAATTCCCAGGCCATCAGACGGCCGTTGCTGCGCCGGTGCACGATGCACGCATGCCCGACCAGGTCGGCCGGCGTGTCCGGCGTGCCGTGGGCGGCGAAGTAGCCCGGCGTGGCCACCACCACCTGCCGCTCCAGCGGACCGATCGGCACCGCGATCATGTCCCGCGCCAGGCATTCGCCCAGCCGGATGCCGGCATCGAAGCCGCCGGCGACCAGGTCGACCAGCGCCGGCTCCACGAACAATTCCACCTCCACCTGCGGATAGCGCGCCATGAATGCGGGCAGGTGCGGCAGCACCAGCAGTTCCGCCGCGATCCGCGGCACGTTGATGCGCAGCTTTCCGGCCGGCACGTCGCGCACGCTGTCCAGGTCCTCGAACGCCGCGTCGATCTGCGCCAGGCCGTCGCGCACCCGCGCCAGGAAGCGCGCACCGTGCTCGGTCAGGCCGACCCGGCGGGTGGTCCGGTGCAGCAGACGCACGCCCATGCGGGCTTCCAGCGCGCGCACGGTCTGCGACAGCGCCGAGGGCGAGATGCCCAGGTCGTCGGCTGCACGGGTGAAGCTGGCATGGTGGGCCACGCGGGCGAACGCGACCACGGCAGACAACGGCGGCTGGGAGGACATTGTGAAGCCTGCCTTCAAGGTCGATGTGGCGAACACCGGTTTATCCACATGGTACAGCGGAGGATGCTGTGGGTCCGGCGCGTGCAGGCGCCGCCCTTCCCCCGCTTCCGGAGCATTCCCATGCAGACCCGTTCCCTTGGCCGCCACGGCCCCACTGTTTCCGCACTCGGCCTGGGCTGCATGGGCATGAGCGCCTTCTACGGGGGCCGTGGCAGCGATGCCGACGCGACCGCGGTGATCCACCGCGCGCTGGAGCGCGGCGTGACCCTGCTCGACACCGCCGACATGTACGGCCCGCACACCAACGAAGTGCTGGTCGGCAAGGCCATTGCCGATCGTCGCGACCAGGTGTTTCTGGCCACCAAGTTCGGCATCAAACTGGAGCCCACCGACACCCGGGCGCGCAGCGTGGATGGCCGCCCCGAGTACGTGATCGCCGCCTGCGAGGCCAGCCTGGCGCGGCTGGGCGTGGACCACATCGATCTGTACTACCAGCACCGCGTGGACGGCACCGTGCCGATCGAGGACACCGTGGGCGCGATGGCGCGGCTGGTCGAACAGGGCAAGGTGCGCTTCCTCGGCCTGTCCGAAGCCGCGGCGGCGACGATCCGCCGCGCACATGCGGTCCACCCGATCACCGCCGTGCAGACCGAGTACTCGCTGTGGTCGCGCGATCCGGAGCACAACGGCGTACTGCAGACCGTCCGCGACCTGGGCATCGGCTTCGTGCCCTACTCGCCGCTGGGCCGTGGCTTCCTGACCGGCGCGATCCGCAGCCCGGCCGACGTCGACGCCGACGACTACCGCCGCCAGTCGCCACGCTTCCAGGGCGACAACTTCGCGCGCAACCTGGCCCTGGTCGACGCGGTCACCGCGATGGCCAGCGCCAAAGGCATCACCCCGGGGCAACTGGCGCTGGCGTGGGTACTGGCACAGGGCCAGGACCTGGTGCCGATCCCGGGCACCAAGCGACTTGCCTACCTGGAGGAAAACCTCGGCGCGCTGCAGGTGCAGCTGGGCGCGGACGACCTCGCCCGCATCGATGCGATCTTCCCGCCCGATGCCGCTGCCGGCCCGCGCTATGCCGCCGCGGCAATGGCCACGCTGGATCGCTGAGCGCGTTCGTCCGGCCCTGCCCGCGCCAGCCCCCAAGGCGCGGTGCTTTGTGCCGGTTTCGTCAAGCTTCCCCCAGTCATGTGCTCATGCACGGACCGGGGGACGCTTGGCAGTAGTAATGCTGCACCGCGTTCGGTAAAACTCGCAGACTTGTCGTTAACAGTCACCCACCGCGAGGCCCCATGTCGTTGCTCCGGCGCAAGTCCCTAGACACCGTCACCGTTCATGAAGCCGGCAGGCGACTGATCCCCACCCTGAGCTGGCCGCACCTGATCGCGCTGGGCATCGGCGCCATCGTCGGCACCGGCATCTACACGCTGATCGGCGTCGGCGCCAACCTGGCCGGCCCGGCCGTACTGATCTCCTTCGCCATCGCCGGCGCGGTGTGCGCCTGCGCGGCGCTGTCCTATGCCGAACTGGCCACGATGATGCCGGCCGCCGGCAGCGCCTACACCTACAGCTACGCCGCCCTCGGCGAAATGGTGGCCTGGGTGGTGGGCTGGAGCCTGATCCTGGAGTACTCGCTGGTGGTGAGTACGGTAGCGGTGGGGTGGTCCGGCTACGCGGTCGGCTTCCTGCACGGCTGGGGCATTGATCTGCCGCTGATGCTGACCGCCGGCCCGCATGTGGAGGGGGGCTTCATCAACCTGCCGGCGGTGCTGATCACCTTCGTCGTGGCCGGCATGCTGATGGCCGGCACCAAGGAGAGCGCGACCCTCAACGCGGTCCTTGTGGTGGTCAAGATCATTGCACTGACCGTGTTCGTGGCGATCGCGCTGCCGCACTTCGACACCAGCCACATGGACCCGTTCATGCCGTTCGGCTTCGCCAAGTCGGTCGGCGAAGGCGGCGTCGAGCGCGGCGTGATGGCGGCGGCGGCGATCATCTTCTTTGCCTTCTACGGCTTCGATGCGATTTCCACTGCCGCCGAGGAAACCAAGAAGCCCGACCGCGACCTGGCGATCGGCATCATCGGTTCGATGGTCGGCTGCACCATCATCTACGTGCTGGTCGCGCTCGCCGCCGTCGGTGCGATGAGCTACACCATCTTCGGCCAGAGCGCCGAGCCGTTGGCGCTGATCCTGCGTGAGCTGGGCAGCCCGGGCGCGGCCAAGTGGATCGGCGCGGCGGCGGTGATCGCCCTGCCGACCGTGCTGCTGGCCTTCCTGTACGGGCAGAGCCGCATCTTCTTTGTCATGTCGCGCGACGGCCTGCTGCCGCGCGGCCTGTCCAAGGTCAGCGCGCGCACCGGCACCCCGATCGCCACCACGCTGTTCACCGCGGTGCTCGTGGCTGCGCTGGCCGGTGTGGCCCGCCTGGACGAGATCGCCGCGCTGGCCAACGCCGGCACGCTCGCCGCCTTCACCGCCGTCGGCCTGTGCCTGGTGGTACTGCGCGCACGCGAGCCCAACCGCGAGCGCAAGTTCCGCACGCCGCTGGCCTGGGTCGTCGGCCCGCTGGCGGTGATCGGCTGCGTGTACCTGTTCTTCAGCCTGCCGACCACCACCCAGCTGTACTTCCTGGGCTGGAACATCCTGGGCCTGATCGCCTACTTCGCCTACGGCCGCCGCAACGCAGTACTGGGCAACGCCTGACAGGCAAACGGCGTGCCCACATCCCGTAGCGCCGGGCGCTGCCCGGCTGCTTTTGCCTGACCGTGAGACCATCGGCGCCGGAACCAAGCCGGGTAGAACCCGGCTCTACGGCGGGGCTGCTTTCGCCTGACCGTGAGACCACCTGCTCCGGAACCAAGCCACCCGTAGAGCCGGGCTCTGCCCGGCTGCTTTTGCCTGACCGTGAGACCACCTGCTCCGGAACCAAGCCGGGTAGAACCCGGCTCTACGACGGGGCTGCTTTTGCCTGCCGATGAGGGCCACAGTTCCGCAACCAAGCAAGCCGTAGAGCCGGGCTCTGCCCGGCTGCTTGTGCCTGACCGTGAGACCACCGGCGCCGGAACCAAGCCGGGTAGAACCCGGCTCTACGACGGGGCTGCTTTTGCCTGCCGATGAGGTCCGCGGCGCCGGAACCAAGCCACCCGTAGAGCCGGGCTCTGCCCGGCTGCTTGTGCCTGATCGTGAGACCACCTGCTCCGGAACCAAGCCGGGTAGAACCCGGCTCTACGACGGGGCTGCTTTTGCCTGACCGTGAGCCCACCGGCGCCGGTACCAAGCCGGGTAGAACCCGGCTCTACGACGGGCTGCTTTCGCCTGCCGATGAGGGCCGCGGCGCCGGAGCCAAGCCACCCGTAGAGCCGGGCTCTGCCCGGCTGCTTTTGCCTGACCGTGAGACCACCGGCGCCGGAACCAAGCCGGGTAGAACCCGGCTCTACGACGGGCTGCTTGTGCCTGACCGTGAGACCACCGGCGCCGGAACCAAGCCGGGTAGAACCCGGCTCTACGGCGGGCTGCTTGTGCCTGACCGTGAGCCCATCGGCGCCGGTACCAAGCCGGGTAGAACCCGGCTCTACGGGGCTGCGGCCAGTGCGGTGGCGTGGTCCTGCGCCTGCTGCATCACGCGCAGCAGGTTGCCGCCCCAGATGGCGGCGATCTGCTGCCGGGTGTAGCCCTTGCGCAGCAGCCACGCGGTGATCTTCGGCAGTTCGCTCACGTCCTGCAGATCGGCCAGGCCGCCACCGCCATCCCAGTCCAGGCCGATGCCCACGTGATCGGGGCCGACCACCGTCAGGATGTGCTCGAAGTGGGCGAAGAAGTCGTCAAGCGTGGCCTTGCGCACCGGATGCAGGCGGTCCAGTTCGGCCTGCACCTGGGCCAGCTTGACGCCCTGCGCCATGCTCAGGGCATCGTAGCCCCCCCATTGGTCGATCGCGGTCTTCTCGGCCAGCGCGCGGGGTTCGTTCTTGCCGATGTCGATCAGATACCCGCCGTAGGCGTTGACCTGGATCACGCCGCCGGCCTTGGCCAGGCGCTTCAGACGCGCATCGTCCAGGTTGCGCGGGTGGTCGTAGATCGCCTTGGCCGAGCTGTGCGACAGCACGAACGGCACCGGCATGCGCTCGATCAGGTCGTCGAACACCGCGTCGGAGGCATGCGACTGATCGATCACGATGCCCAGCCGCACCGCCTCGTCGACCAGCGCCTTGCCGGCCGGACTCAACCCCTTCCACTCGGCGCCCTTGGGATCGGTGGCCGAATCGGCGAACTCGTTGTTGGCGAAGTGCACCGTGCTGAGCAGGCGCAGCCCGGCACGGTGATAGAAACCGAGCAGCGTCGGGTCATCCACCAGCGGGCTGCCGTTCTCCATGCTGATGTAGACCACGCGCTTGCCGGCCGCCTTGATCCTGGCGGCATCGGCAGCGGTCAGCGCGAGCTGGAAGGTCTCCGGCTGTGCGGCGAGCATTTCGCGGATCTCCATCAACCGCAGCAGACCGGCGTCGCGGTCCTGCTGGTGAGCGGCCGCACTGCGGTCGCCCTGGTCGGTGTAGATCGCCCAGAAACCGCCATCCAGCCCACCTTCGACCATGCGCGGGTAATCCACCTGCGACAACGCGTTGTGGTCATGGCGCTGGGCGATGTCGAAGCCCTCGCGGTGGAAGTTGGCCGGCGTATCCAGGTGGCTGTCCAGCGTCAGCAGCGTGCGCTGCAGCGCCGAGGCCCGGGCCAGTTCCTGCGGAGTGAACTCGATCGCGTGGGCGGCCAACGGCGTGCACAACGCCAGCGACACCAGCAGGGACAGACTGCGCAACGTCATGACGCCTCTCAACATTCGGGAAGCGTCAGACCATAGCGCCGCAGGCACAGGGAACGGTAGTGCCGGCCGCTGGCCGGCACCTGCAATCCCCGGTGGTGCCCAAAGAGCCGACCTGCCGCCGGCCCTGCGTCAGTCGAGGACGCGGCAGAACACGGCCTTGAGGTAGCGCGATTCCTGCACGTGGGCCATGAACGGATGGTCGGGACCGGCGCCAGCTACCTTGAGGATCTGGATGGTGCGGCCGGAATAGAAGGCCGCGCGGCGCAGCATGTCCAGGAACTGGTCCTCGGCCACCAGGCCGGTGCACGAGAATGTGGCGAACAGGCCACCGGGCTTGACCACACCCAGCGCCAGCTTGTTCATGTCCAGGTACTTCTTCAGGGCGGTGATCACCTGGTCGCGGTCACGGGTCATCTTGGCCGGGTCCAGGATCACCACGTCGTACTGCTCACCGCGGTTGGCCGCATCGCGCAGCCACGGGAAGATGTCGGACTGCACGAACTTCGGGCGCACATTGTTGAGGCGCGAGTTGCCCTTGGCGATGTCGATCACATCCTCGTCGATGTCGATGCCGACCACCTCGGACGCGCCGCGCACCGCGGCATACACCGCAAAGCCGCCGGTGTTGCAGCACAGGTCCAGCACGGATTTGCCTTCCACCTGCCGGCTCAGCCACTCGCGGTTCTCGCGCTGGTCGGCGAAGAACCCGGTCTTATGCGCCCCGGCCGGATCGGCACGGAACTTCACCCCGTACTCGGTGATCACCGACGCTTCGGTGGTGGTGTTGCCGTGGAAGTCGAAGCTCTCCTGCTTCTGCACGTGTTCGTCGGCGAAGCTGTGGAAGCGGCAGCCCGGGAACTGCTCGCGCAGCGCCTCGTAGATCCATTCGCGGTGGCGGAACATGCCGGCGGCGAAGAACTCCACCACCACCAGGTCGCCATAGCGGTCCACCACCAGGCCGGACAGGCCATCGCCTTCGCTGTGCACCACGCGCCAGGCGTTGGAGACATCATCCAGCTTGAGCACGTCACGACGCAGCGACACCGCCTGGGCGATCTTGCGCGAGAACCAGCCAGCGTCCACCGGGATGCGCTGATCGGTTTCCAGGATACGCACGGCAATGCGCGAATGACCGTTGTAGAACCCCCGGCCGATCCACTCCCCGTCCACGCCGACCACATCGACGATGGCACCGGGCTTGGGCCGGACGGCAGGCTTTTCGACCAGTTTCTGGAAGATCCACGGGTGGCTGGAGCGCCAGGCGTTCTTGAGGCGGACTACGGGGGCGGGGGCATTGTTCATCGGCCTATTGTAAACGGGCGCCGCCCCGGCCCGGCAGGCCGGCGATTTGACGCCGGCCCGAACAGCCCGCAGAATCGGCGCCAGAAGGGGAGTAGCTCCCAGACGTTGTCGCCGTCAATTCGAGCCCGCAGGCTCCGGTGCAACGGCAGTCCCACCCATCGGGACTGCGAGCGAGACCTTCGCCGCATGGCGAAGCTCTGTCCCCGGATCCCCCCGATCCTCCGTTGCAGATCCTCGCCGTCCGGCTTGAGGCTTTTTTCTTTTCCCAACGGATAAACCCATGCAGACGATCGGTAATTTGTGGTTGTGGGGCGGCTTCGGCGCGGTGGTGGTCATCGCGCTGCTGGTCGACCTGGTATTGATGCGCCACGGCGGCCCGCACAAGGTCACCTTCAAGGAGGCCCTGTGGTGGTCCATCGGCTGGGTCGCCCTGGCCCTGGCCTTCAACGGTGGCCTCTGGTACTACCTGAACGAGACCGCGGGCCAGGTCGTGGCCAACAAGGTCGGCCTGGAGTTCCTGACCGGTTACCTGGTCGAGAAGGCCTTGGCGGTGGACAACATCTTTGTCTTCCTGATGATCATGGGCTACTTCGCGGTGCCGGAAGAACAGCGCCAGAAGGTGTTGATCATCGGCATCCTGGGCGCGATCGTGCTGCGTACGATCATGATCTTCGCCGGCAGTGTGCTGCTCACCAAGTTCCATTGGCTGCTCTATGTGTTCGGCGCGTTCCTGCTGTTCACCGGCTGGAAGATGTGGTTCTCCGCCGGCCAGGAGCCGGACCTGGAGACCAACCCTGCCCTGCGCTGGATGCGCAGGCACCTGCGCCTGCTGCCCGACTATGCCGGCAATGCCATGAGCGTGATGCGCGACGGCAAACGCTGGTACACCCCGCTGTTCGTGGTGCTGATCCTGATTGCCGTCACTGACGTGATCTTCGCCGTGGACAGCATCCCGGCCATCTTCGCCATCACCACCGACCCGTTCATCGTGCTGACCTCGAACGTGTTCGCGGTGCTGGGCCTGCGCGCGATGTTCTTCCTGTTGGCCGGCATGGCCGATCGCTTCCACCTGCTGCCCTACGGTCTGGCCCTGGTGCTGGCCTTCATCGGCGCCAAGATGATGCTGATCGACATCTTCAAGATCCCCACCCCGATCTCGCTGGGCGTGGTGGCCGTCATCATCGCCGCCACGGTGGTGCTGAGCCTGAAGAACCCGCCCAAGCAGGACGGCCACGCCTGACCCCGGTTGCCGCCTGCGGGATTGTCCCGCAGGCGGCACCTCTCTCTCCCATCGCGTTGCCCTTGTGTTCAGCCCGGGCGACGCAATCCCTAAGGGTATGAACGCCAACCTGCCCCTGCCTGCCGGCGAGCCGCCGGCTCCGTCCCGTACCGACCGCGGTCGTGTGATGCGGGCCTTCAACCTCAGCCTGGCCTTCGTGCTGGTGCTGGTGGCGGTGTTCACCGCCCAAGGTCATTTCGACTGGCGCCCGTGGGCAGTCGCCCCGCTGGACAAGGCCGGCCTGCTCGGCATTCTTGGCGCGCCGTTGCTGCACGGTTCGGTCCAGCACCTGGGCGCCAACGCGGCAGCCCTGCTGATCCTCGGCACCCTCGCCGGCAGCGTCTATCCCAAGGCAACCCTGCGCGCATTCCCGCTGCTGTGGATCGGTTCGGGCCTGGGCGCCTGGCTGCTCGGCGACATCGGCAGCCGCCATCTCGGTGCCAGCGGCATCACCCACGGCCTGATGTTTCTGGTGTTCGTCCTCGGCCTGCTGCGCCGCGACCGGCCCGCCATCGCCGCCGGCCTGATCGCCTTCCTGTTCTACGGCAGCATGCTGCTGACCATTCTTCCGCACGAGCCGGGCGTGTCCTGGCAGTCGCACATGGGCGGTGCCTTTGCCGGCATCGTTGGCGCCCTGCTGTTCCGCCTGTCCGACCCGATGGCGCCGCGCAAGCGCTACAGCTGGGAGGACGAGGAAGAAGACGACCTCGCCCCCATGCGCGACAACGACCTGGAACCTCCCTCCCCGCAAGGCGTGCCGGTGCTGTGGCAGCCGCGCGAAGGCCAGGACTACGTCGTGATCCCGTTCCGTAGACCCGAAGATCGACGGTAGTGCCGGCAATGACTAGCGTTCGGTGTCGACCGCTTGGCGGCCCAGCGCCGGGTCATCGGTGAAGAACGCATCGATGCCGGTCGCCAGGTAGGCACGCATCTCGGCCACGGACCCGGCGGCGTTGCGCGCAGTGGTATCGCCGGTGCGGAAGTCGGCGGCCTGGAAGGCGTTCTCCGGTCGGAAGGTATACGGGATCACCATCAACCCGGCCGCATGCGCGTCGCGCACCAGCGCGGTCGGCGTGCCCAGCTTCCCGGCCGCATCCAGCGGAATCACCATGCGCAGGTTCGGTCCGATGCCGTCGGCATAGGTCGCCACTTCGCGCAGGCCCGCCGGTGTGATCAGGTCTGCATAGCGTTGGCTGCCCTTGGCGGCCAGCACATCGCCGGGCTGCTGCGCCGGGTCGCCCAGCAGTTGCAGCAGGCGGATGTTCGACGCGCGGCCGATCCTGCCACGCAGGTAGCGCAGGTTGCCGACCTCGAAGGACTGGATCGTCACCGGCGCCACGCGGGTGTAGGCATTGCCCTGCAGCGCGGCCAGCACCGAGTCTTCCATCGGCAGGCCGATGCTCGCGAAGTAGGTGCCGTGCTTGATCTCCGGCACCAGCCCGATGCCGCGGTTGGCGCGACCGGCCTGCTGCACCAGGAAGGCGATGATCTCGTCCAGCGTGGCGATGCGGAACTGCCCGTCGAACGCGGTGCTGCGCAGCTGCGGCAGCCGCTCGCGGGCGTACAGCGTCTTCAGCTCGGCCAGGGTGAAGTCTTCGGTGAACCAGCCCTCGATGCGCTCGCCGTCGATGGTCTTGACCGTCCTGCGGCTGGCGAACTCCGGGTGTGCGGCCACATCGGTGGTGCCGCCGATCTCGTTCTCGTGCCGCGACACCAGCACGCCGTCCTTGGTCATCACCAGGTCCGGCTCGATGTAGTCCGCACCATCGGCGATGGCCTGGGCGTACGACGCCAGGGTGTGCTCGGGCAACAGCGCGCTCGCACCGCGGTGGCCGTACACGGCCGCCTTGAGCGGCGCGGGAGAGGATTCAGCGCTCATGGCCACCGATGGTGCCACGGCCAGCGACAAGAGCAACGCACAACCCCACAACGACTTCGACACCGCAAACCCCTGTTGATGCGGCCCGCGCCAGCGCGGCGGGGCGTGGAAAGGACGGGCGTAGTGTGGCGATGCGGTGTGACAGCGGGAAGTACGCGGCTACTTGCCGATGCAGAAGCTGGAGAAGATGCGTCCCAGCAGATCGTCCGCACTCATCCGCCCGGTGATCTCCCCCAGCGCCTCGTGGGCCAGGCGCAGTTCCTCGGCGGCCAGTTCCAGGTGCTCATGCACCAGCTCGGCCTCGGCGCGCCCGGCATGGCCGATGGCCTGGACGATGGCCTCCACATGCCGCGCGCGCGCGGAGAACTCGCCGTCCACGCTCTCGCCGGCACCGCCGCTGGCCAGCTCGCGCAGCCGCGCGTGCAGGCGGTCCAGCCCCATACCGGTGGCTGCCGACACGTGCACCACATCCGGCGCTGCATCAGCGGGCCATTGGGCCAGCAGGTCACTCTTGTTGTGGATCCACAGCTGCTGCGGCACCGCATCGACGGCATCGCCGATGGCGACACGTCCGGCCTGCGGATCGCGCGCATCCAGCACGATGATCGCCAGGTCGGTGCGCTGCATCTCCGCGCGCGCGCGGCGCATGCCTTCGCGTTCGATCGCGTCACCGCCGTCGCGCAGGCCGGCGGTATCGACCAGGGTCAGTTCCAGCCCGTCAATGCGGATGGTTTCGCGCAGAGTGTCGCGGGTGGTGCCGGCGATGTCGGTGACGATGGCACGTTCGCTGCCGGCCAGCGCATTGAGCAGTGAGCTCTTGCCGGCGTTTGGCGGTCCGACCAGCACCGCGTGCAGGCCGTCGCGCAGTTTGCGGCCGCGTTCGGCGTCGTCGCGCAGCCGCCCCATCGCGCGCAGCGCCTCGCCCAGGCCGCCGCGCACCTGCTCGCCACCGAGGGTATCCAGCGGTTCGTCGGCGAAGTCGATGGCCGCTTCCACATGGATGCGCAGCAGAACAAGCTGTTCTGCGACCTCCTCCACGCGGCGCGAGAACACCCCGTCCAGCGAGCGCCGGGCCGCGCGCGCTGCGCGGGTATCGCCGGCGGCGATCAGATCGGCGATGGCCTCGGCCTGGGCCAGGTCGAGCTTGCCGTTGAGGAACGCCCGCTCGCTGAACTCCCCGGGCCGCGCCTGCCGCGCGCCCAGCGCGATGCAGCGCGCGACCAGCTGCTGCAGCACCACCGGGCTGCCATGCCCCTGCAGCTCCACCACGTCCTCGCCGGTGAAGCTGTGCGGTGCCGGGAACCACAGCGCGATGCCGTCGTCGATCACCTCCCCCTGTGCATCGCGGAAGCGCGCGTAATGCGCGTGCCGCGGGCGCAGCGCGCGCACCCCGATCGCCTGGGCGATGGTCGCTGCGTGGGGGCCGGACAGGCGCAGCATGCCCACGCCACCGGCGCCGGGTGCGGTGGCGATGGCCACGATGGTGTCGGGGGCTGCGGACATGGGGCGGGCTGCTGTGTGCGGTGGATCGGGGCATTCTACGGATCACACCGTTGCGCGGGCCGCAGATGCGGGAAACCCGCCTTGCGGCGGGTTTCCCGGGTCCGGTTGCCCGGTTACTTCTTGTTGGCAGGTGCGGCGGTGGCGGGCACCGGGTCGCTGCCGTGGCGCTTGGTCATCCACCACTGCTGCAGCAGGCCCAGGCCGCCGTTGACCACCCAGTACAGCACCAGACCGGACGGCATGAAGGCCATCATGACGCCGAAGATCAGCGGCATCATCTGCATCATCTTGGCCTGCATCGGGTCCATGCCCGGCGCGGGGGTCAGCTTCTGCGTGGCCCACATCACCGCCACGTTGATCACCGGCAGGATGAAGTACGGGTCGCGTGCGGTCAGATCCTGGATCCAGCCGAACCACGGTGCCTGGCGCAGTTCCACCGACTCCACCAGCACCCAGTACAGCGCGAAGAAGATCGGCATCTGGATGAGGATCGGCAGACAGCCGCCCATCGGATTGATCTTCTCCTTCTTGTACAGCTCCATCATCGCGGTCTGGAACTTCTGGCGGTCATCGCCATAGCGTTCCTTCAGCTGCGCGATACGCGGCTGGAAGCGACGCATCTTGGCGCCGCTCTTGTACTGCGCGGCCGACAGCGGGTACAGCACCAGCTTCAGCAGGATCACCAGGCCGACAATCGCCCAGCCCCAGTTGTTGACGACCTTGTGCACCTGGTTCAGGACCCAGAACAGGCCCTGGCCGATGATGGCCATCAGCGAGAAGCGGCTGTAGTCGACCACGCGGTCCAGGCCCGGCACGTCTTCCTTGGCGATCTGGTTGACCAGCTTCGGGCCCACCCACAGGCGTGCCTCGGAGCTGACCTGCTGGCCCGGTGCGACGGTGAAGGCCGGGCCGGTGGCCTGGATCTGGTCGCGGCCGTCATGCTGGGACAGCGCGTAGTTCGCGGCCTGATCTGCCTGCGGGATCCACGCGGTGAAGAAGTGGTGCTGCAGCATGGCGATCCAGCCACCGGTGACCTGCTGGTTCAGCGGGCCGTCTTCCAGATAATCCTTGAAGGCACGGCGCTGGTACTTCTTCTCGGCATCGAACCAGGTCGCGCCGTTGAAGCTGAACGAGTCCGGGTTGGTCATGCTGCGCGACAGGATCGTCGGGGTGCGGTCCAGGGTGCGGTAGACGTAGCCGTTCCACGGGGTGGTGCCGGCGTTGATCACTTCATCCTTGATCTTCACCGCGTACTCGTTGCGGCTGACCGTATACGTACGGCGGATGCTGACGCCATTCGGGCCATTCCACACGAACGGGATCTGCAGTTCGTTCTGGCCCTTGGCCAGTTCGAAGGTTCTGGCGTCGCCGACCAGAGTGAAGCCGTTGGCTTCCGGCACCGGCATGCTCTTGTCCTGGCTGGTCCAGCCACTCACCGCGCGATACGGGTGGGTGGCCTCTTCGGTCAGCAGGCGCACCGGCGGGCTGCCGTCGTCCTTGGTCTGCGGGAACTGCAGCAGCTCGGCGTCCAGCACCGTGCCGCCATCCAGCACCAGACGCAGCACGTCGGTGGTAACGGTGACACGCGGGGCGCCGGCGGCAGCCTGGGCGGTCGCCGGGGCCGGGGCGCTGCCCGGCGCGTGCGGCACCGTGGCGCCCGGTACGGCGCCGGCGGCGGGCAGCGGGCCCTGGGTCTGGGCGGCCACCGGCGCGGTCGCCGGGGCGGCCTTGTCGCGGCCCCACTCCATCCACAGCAACACGGCCACCATCAGCCAGGCAAAGATCAGGAAAACGCGGGTCTGGTTCATCAGCGTGGAGGCTCGGCGTGGCCGGCACGCGATGCCGGCTCGGACTGGGAAAGGGATGCAACGCCCAGGGGCGGCGGCATTGTGCCGTCCGCGCCCGGCATGGGCAATGTGCCAAGGCGGCGCAACAGGCGCTCGAAGGCCTGGCGGATCTCGGCATTGCTGGCGGTACGGGCAGCGCTACGGGCGACGACGACGTAATCGCCGGCACTCATCCACGGCCGTAGATGGCGTGTGGCATCGCGCAGCACACGCTTCACTCGGTTGCGACCCACGGCTCGGGGATCGACTTTGCGCGACACCGCAAGACCCAGCCTGGCCGGAGAATCGCTCTTCAGCCAGTGCAGGGTCATCAGCGGATCGGACACACGGCGGGCGCCGTTGAAGACCGTTGTATATTCGGCACGCGTACGAACCCGCGCAGAGCGAGGAAATCGCTTGCGCGGGTCGGAACTGCTCACAGTCTGGATTGCGTCTGCCGCGGGAAGCGGCATTGCAATCAAGCGCTCAGGACTTTGCGGCCCTTGGCGCGGCGACGCGACAGGATCTTGCGGCCGTCAGCGGTCTTCATACGGGCACGGAAGCCATGGTCGCGCTTACGCTTGAGGTTGCTGGGTTGGAAAGTGCGCTTGGTGGCCATGCGGGCCTCTATATGAAGGGGACGGAAAGAACCGGAAATTCTATAGACCTGGCTGCGGTGCCGTCAAGTCCTGCCCACTACGGGATTTCATCGGCCTGTGCAATAGCTGTGGATCATTTTGTGAATAACTTCGGGACAACCATTCCCGGCCTCCCTCGTCGGTGGTAGTCTGCGCCATCCATTCTTCCCCCTTCCGGCCTGCGGTGCGGCGGTTTTTTACGCCTATGCGCTGGCCCCAGACGATTATTGCCGATGGATGCCTGGTCCCGTTGTCTCGAACGCCTTGAAGCGGAGTTTCCGCCTGAGGATGTTCACACCTGGTTGAAGCCGCTGCAGGCAGATCTGCGCGCGGACAGCCTGGTGCTTTATGCGCCAAACGCCTTCATCGTCGACCAGGTGCGCGAGCTGTACCTGGCACGCATCAAGGAACTGCTGACGCACTTCGCCGGTTTCGGCGACGTTTTTCTTGAAATCGGCTCGCGTCCGCGCCCGGTGGAGCCGCAGATTGCGCCGATTTCGGGCTTCACCGCCCCGGTGGTGCCGGCCGAGCCGCTGGTACCGTTCGCCGGCAACCTGGATTCGCACTACACCTTCGCCAACTTCGTGGAAGGCCGCAGCAACCAGCTGGGTCTGGCCGCGGCGTTCCAGGCGGCGCAGAAACCTGGCGATCGCGCCCATAACCCGTTGTTGCTGTACGGCGGCACCGGTCTGGGCAAGACCCACCTGATGTTCGCGGCCGGCAATGCGATGCGCCAGGCCAACCCGGCCGCCAAGGTGCTCTACCTGCGTTCGGAACAGTTCTTCAGCGCGATGATCCGTGCGTTGCAGGAAAAGACCATGGATCAGTTCAAGCGCCAGTTCCAGCAGGTGGACGCGCTGCTGATCGATGACATCCAGTTCTTCGCCGGCAAGGATCGGACCCAGGAAGAGTTCTTCCACACGTTCAACGCCCTGTTCGACGGCAAGCAGCAGATCATCCTGACCTGCGACCGGTACCCGCGCGAAGTCGAGGGGCTGGAAGCACGGCTGAAGTCGCGGCTGGCCTGGGGCCTGTCGGTGGCCATCGAGCCACCGGACTTCGAGACCCGCGCGGCCATCGTGCTCGCCAAGGCCCGCGAGCGCGGTGCTGAGATCCCCGACGATGTGGCGTTTCTGATTGCCAAGAAGATGCGCTCCAATGTTCGCGACCTCGAGGGTGCGCTGAATACGTTGACCGCCCGCGCCAATTTCACCGGCCGTGCGATCACCACCGACTTCGCCCAGGAAACCCTGCGCGATCTGCTGCGTGCCCAGCAGCAGGCCATCAGCATTCCCAACATCCAGAAAACCGTTGCGGACTACTACGGGCTGCAGATCAAGGATCTGCTGTCCAAGCGCCGGACCCGGTCGTTGGCCCGTCCCCGCCAGGTGGCGATGGCGTTGACCAAGGAACTGACCGAGCACAGCCTGCCGGAAATCGGCGACGCGTTTGCCGGCCGGGACCACACCACGGTGCTGCATGCCTGCCGCCAGATCCGCACGCTGATGGAGACCGACGGCAAGTTGAGGGAAGACTGGGACAAGCTGATCCGGAAGTTGAGCGAATGATGCATGTACGCCGCTGAGGCGTCATCGCATAAAACGGTGCAGAATCCGGTAGCAAGCACGGGACAGGCTGTGGATAAAAAAGCCCGCTGAATCTGCGGCAGAATTATCCACAGCTTTCCCCACCCCTTGAGGGGCAGTAATGCAGAGGGTTTCGCGGTCGGAAACTCTTTTATTTACAAAGACTTAGCTGTGTTTTCCAGCGATTCTGGCGCTACCAGCACCACCAGGCTTTTGATTTATTCCACATTTTTTTAAAGCATAGGGGCACGGAACCACATGCGTTTCACACTGCAGCGCGAAGCCTTTCTCAAGCCGTTGGCACAAGTCGTCAACGTGGTCGAACGCCGCCAGACCCTGCCGGTTCTGGCAAATTTCCTGGTCCAGGTCCAGAACGGACAGCTTTCGCTGACCGGCACGGACCTGGAAGTGGAGATGGTGTCGCGGATCGCGGTGGAAGATGCCCAGGACGGCGAGACCACCATCCCCGCCCGCAAGCTGTTCGAGATCATCCGCGCCCTGCCCGACGGCAGCCGGATCACCGTCTCGCAGACCGGTGACAAGATCACCGTGCAGGCAGGCCGCAGCCGCTTCACCCTGGCAACGCTGCCGGCCAACGACTTCCCGTCTGTCGACGAAGTCGAAGCCACCGAGCGTGTCGCCATCGGCGAAGCCACCCTGAAGGAGCTGATCGAGCGCACTGCATTCGCGATGGCCCAGCAGGACGTGCGCTACTACCTCAACGGCCTGTTGTTCGACCTGCGCGGCGATGCCCTGCGGACCGTGGCAACCGACGGTCACCGTCTGGCGCTGTGCGAAACCGAACTGGAAAAAGCCAGTGGTGCCAAGCGTCAGATCATCGTGCCGCGCAAGGGCGTGACCGAACTGCAGCGGCTGCTGGAAAGCGGCGATCGCGAGATCGAGCTGGAAGTCGGCCGCAGCCACGTGCGGGTCAAGCGCGACGATGTGACGTTCACCTCCAAGCTGATCGACGGCCGCTTCCCGGATTACGAGGCCGTGATCCCGATTGGCGCCGACCGCGAAGTGAAGGTTGATCGCGAAGCGCTGCGTGCCTCGCTGCAGCGCGCCGCGATCCTGTCCAACGAGAAGTACCGCGGCATCCGCGTCGAAGTCTCGCCGGGCAACCTCAAGATCAGCGCGCACAACCCCGAGCAGGAAGAAGCCCAGGAAGAGATCGAGGCCGACACCACGGTCAGCGATCTGGCCATCGGCTTCAACGTGAACTATCTGCTGGATGCACTGTCGGCCCTGCGCGACGAGCACGTCGTGATCCAGCTGCGCGATTCCAACTCGTCGGCGCTGGTGCGTGAAGCCAGCAGCGAGAAGTCGCGCCATGTGGTGATGCCGCTTCGCCTCTGACCGATGCACGGTTCCACGTGGAACAGACTGATCAGGAAAACCCGGCCGAGTGCCGGGTTTTCTTTTGGCTGCAGTGTTGTTCCACGTGGAGCATTCGCGAACCGTATCTGCTGCATCGACAACACGACTCCAGATCACTCCGAGTTGCACACGATCCTCTCGGGGACGGCAGCGCGAGCGCGGGCAGAGGTGAGCACATCCGGCGGCGTCGGGACGGCGCGATTCCACGTTCTTCTCGATTCACGTGGCAGCAGATCTGACGCTGCCGTAGGAGTGGTTCTTCCAGCAGCTGGATCACAGCTCTATGCTTTAAAAACTGTATATAAATCTAAAGCTAGGTGGTGATGGTAGGGCCAGATTTGGTTGAAAAGTACCTTATCTCATTGAAAGTAAAGGGGAAATGGACCTCGAAACCCCCGGTAAAACAGGCCCTGAGCCTGGGGTTGAACCTGTGGATATCTTTAAGGGCACCCGGAGGGACCTTTTTTATCCACAGGTTGCGCAGAGATTGTGCATAAGTCATACAGAGGCCCTGTGGACAGCCAACGCCGGTACCCGTGAATCCCTTGCGATCTGCTCACCGAACCCTTGGGCGGTCCCTCAGATTTCAAGAAATCAACGCCCCCACATGGCGCGAAATTCTTGAAATCTGCACGGCTGCCCCCCGATGCCGGCGCAGATTTCAACGAATTCGAGGACGTTCCACGTGGTCGATGCGGCCGGATCGAGTGTCCGGTGGACGCGAGTGGGTACGGGGCCGTGGAACCTGCCCGATGCAGTAAGCTGACTGATTACCCCTACCCTTCCCGGCCGTCGGCCCAGATCGTCCGTATGCACATCCGTCGTTTGTCCCTGCACCAGATCCGCCGCTTCGACAGCGTGGACCTGGCACCGCAACCGGGCATCAATCTGATCACTGGCGACAACGGCGCGGGCAAAACCAGCGTGCTCGAGGCGTTGCACGTGATGGCATACGGCCGCAGCTTCCGCGGTCGCGTTCGCGACGGCCTGGTGCGTCAGGGGCAGGAAGCGCTGGATGTATTCGTCGAATGGGACGAGCAACGCCGCGGTGCGGTGGCGCCGACGCGGCGAAAGGCCGGGCTTCGCCACAGTGGCCAGGAATGGAGGGGGCGACTGGATGGCGAAGACGTCGCCCAGCTCGGCAACCTGTGTGCCGCCCTGGCGGTGGTGACCTTCGAGCCGGGCAGCCACGCGCTGGTCAGCGGCGGGGGCGAACCACGCCGTCGGTTCCTCGATTGGGGCTTGTTCCACGTGGAACCCGACTTTCTGGCGCTGTGGCGGCGCTATTCGCGGGCCCTGAAGCAGCGCAACGCCCTGCTCAAGCAAGGTGGGCATCCCAACGCCCTCGATGCCTGGGACCACGAGCTGGCCGAGGCGGGTGAGCCGCTGACCACGCGGCGCCAGCACTACCTGGAGCGGCTGCAGGACCGTACGATCGAGCTGGCGCACGCGTTGGCGCCGAACCTCGGCATCCAGTCGCTGAGTCTCAACCCCGGCTGGCGCAAGCAGGACCTGTCGCTGTCCGATGCGCTGCTGCTGGCGCGGGAACGTGACCGCATGGCCGGCTACACCTCGGTGGGACCGCATCGTGCCGACTGGAGTGTGGGCTTTGCCAGCATTCCCGGGCGCGATGCACTGTCGCGCGGCCAGGCCAAGCTCACCGCGCTCACCTGCCTGCTGGCGCAGGCCGAAGACTATGCCGAGCAGCGCGGCGAATGGCCGGTGATCGCCTTGGATGACCTGGCTTCCGAGCTGGATCGCACCCATCAGGCGCGGGTGCTGGATCGCCTGCGCGCCGGGCCCGCCCAGATATTCATCACTGCCACGGAGACGCCGGCGGCGTTGGCGGATGTCAGCGACATCGCCCGGTTCCACGTGGAACATGGGCAGGTCCAGCCTGTGCCATAGTGGTCGGCAAGGGGCCCCGTCCCCCGACTGGTATAATTGCTGTTGCAACCCCTTATCTCTCGGCGCCCTGCCTCACGGCGGTGGCCCGACCTGCGGAGCCTACGGCAAGCGCAATGACTGAAGAACAGAACACCCCGGCAACTACCGGCAATTACGACGCCAACAGCATCACCGCCCTGGAAGGCCTGGAGGCAGTCCGCAAGCGTCCCGGCATGTACATCGGTGACGTCCATGACGGCACCGGTCTGCACCACATGGTGTTCGAGGTGGTCGACAACTCCATCGACGAAGCCTTGGCCGGCCATGCCGATCACGTGGCGGTGACGATTCACGCCGATGGGTCGGTGTCGGTGTCCGACAACGGTCGCGGTATCCCGACCGGCAAGCACGAGCAGATGAGCAGGAAGCTCGATCGCGAGGTCTCCGCGGCGGAAGTCGTGATGACCGTGCTGCACGCCGGCGGCAAGTTCGACGACAACAGCTACAAGGTGTCCGGCGGTCTGCACGGTGTCGGTGTCAGCGTGGTCAACGCGCTGTCGCAGAAGCTGCTGCTGGACATTTATCAGGGCGGCTTCCACTACCAGCAGGAATACAGCGACGGTGCGGCGCTGGTCCCGCTCACGCAGGTGGAGCCCAGCAGCAAGCGCGGCACCACCCTGCGCTTCTGGCCGTCGGTGAAGGCGTTCCACGACAACGTGGAATTCCACTACGAGATCCTGGCCCGTCGTCTGCGCGAACTGTCGTTCCTCAACTCCGGCGTCAAGATCGTCCTGATCGATGAGCGCGGCGATGGCCGGCGCGACGACTTCCACTACGAAGGCGGCATCCGCAGCTTCGTGGAGCATCTGGCCCAGTTGAAGACCCCGCTGCACCCGAACGTGATCTCGGTGACCGGCGAGTCCAACGGCATCACCGTGGAAGTGGCGTTGCAGTGGACCGATTCCTACCAGGAAACGATGTACTGCTTCACCAACAACATCCCGCAGAAGGACGGCGGTACCCACCTGGCCGGTTTCCGCGGTGCGCTGACCCGTGTGCTCAACAACTACATCGAGCAG